>NZ_JBIQHY010000204.1:0-5547 GCF_044508335.1 Actinomadura sp. | reverse complement strand
GCGCCGCGCGCAGGCGCCGCCGCACAAAGCGCCCGCTCCGAAGGCGTCCGGGACGGCGCCGAGCAGGGGGGCCGAGCGGGGGGTGCACCGTCCGAAACGGGAGCGGTCCGCATGGCCGGACAAGTTTCATGCCGCGCGGCTCGCAGACGCCGCGGGGCCGGGTGTCCAGGGGGTTGGCCCGCCGTCTGGACGGGGGTGGGCCGCATGGTCCGGGGGCGTGCCGGCGGCGCACAGTTGAGGGCGCCGCGGGGCCGAGCCCCGTCGAGAAGGGCCAGAGGAGTGCCATGAGTGCGGATACCGCGATCAGCGTCCTGTTCCTGATCGTGCTGGCGGTGAGCGCGCTGGCCGCGCTGCACGGCCGGGTGCGGCGGGGCGTCCCGCTGGGTCTCGGGGTGCGCGGCGGGACGGGACGGGACCTGGCTGCCGGGCTGGCGATCGGGTCGGCGGGCATGGCGGCGACCGTGGCCGCCGTCGTGGCGCTCACCCCCACCGCGTTCCACGACGTGCGGCTGGACGCGGCGAAGCTGGCCTACGCCACCGCGGTGCTAGCGGTGGCGGCCGTGGGCGAGGAGGTCGTGTACCGGGCGCTGATGCTGGGCGGCCTGGCGCGGCTGACCGGGCGCCCCGCCGTGGCGCTGGCGGCCGCGGCCGCGGTGTTCGGGCTCGTCCACCTCACCGGCAGCCCCGACGCCACCGTCATCTCGGTGTTGAGCAACGCGCTCGGCGGCGTCATGTACGGGGTGGCGTTCCTGCGCACCGGCCGCATCTGGATGGGGGTGGGCGTGCATTTCGCGTGGAACTTCGTCCAGGGGCCGGTGGCCGGTTTCCCGGTCAGCGACGAGACGTCCTTCAGCGGGGCTCTGCTGCGTCCGGTCACCGAGGGCGCGCAGTGGCTGACCGGCGGCGCGTACGGACCCGAGGGCAGCGTCCTGTCGCTGGTCTTCCGCGTGGCGATCATCGCGATGACGGTGGCGGCGACGGCCCGCCGGCCCGGCGGCGCCCCTGCGCGGCCGCACCCGGACCCCGCCGCCTCCTGACATCCAGGCGGGCCGCGCCGCTCCAAGGCCCGTGTCCCTGCGCGGCGACACCGCGGACCACGGGCGGATCGGCGGGCGCCGTGAGATCCGGCGCCCGCTGCTGCGCGCCTGCCGCGACGGCTTGCGAGTTCCGCGCTCTGGTGCGGTGTTGCGGGGGCGCGGCGGGTAGGGCGTGGTCGATAATCTCAACGTTGAGATTGCCGGGAGGGGCGATGGCGGACGCGGTGGACGCGATCCTGGCGCAGTGGGCGCGGGAGCGGCCGGACGTCGACGTGTCCGCGATGGGCGTCATCGGGCGGATCTCGCGGGCGCAGCTGCTGCTGGGCAGGGAGCTGAAGAGCTTCTTCGCGGCGCACGGGCTGGAGAGCTGGGAGTTCGACGTGCTGGCGACGCTGCGCCGGCACGGCGCGCCCTACGAGCTGACGGCGGGGGCGCTGCTGAAGGCCGCGATGGTCACCTCGGGCGCGATCACCAACCGGATCGACCGGCTGGAGGCCAAGGGGCTGGTCGAGCGGGTCCGCGACCCCGGCGACCGCCGGTCGGTGCGGATCCGGCTGACGCCGCGCGGGCTGAAGGTCGTGGACGAGGTGGTCGTCCTGCACGCCGCCAACGAGCAGCGGCTGCTGGCCGGGCTGGACCCGGCCGAGCGCGAGCGGCTGGCCGGGGCGCTGCGCACGCTGCTGGAGTCGCTGGGCGACACCTCCCTGGACTAGCGTCACCGCGATCGCGGCCGGGCGCGGCCGGCGCGGCCGGGTCAGCGCGGGAAGTCCTGCACGGCGCGGGCGGCGCGGTCGGCGATCGCGGCCAGGTGCGGGGCCAGTTCGGGCGGGTCCAGCAGGGTGTAGTCGACGGGCAGCAGGGCGATGCGGTGGGCCAGGAACCGCAGCGAGTCCGAGCGGGTGTGCAGCAGGCAGGCGTCCGCGCCGGCGGGTTCCAGGACGCCGTGCCAGGCGGTGACCTGCCCGGCGGCCTCGGCGATGGGGGCGTGCAGCAGCAGCCGCGCCCGGATCGTCCCGGATCCGCCGGCGAGGGCGTCCATCGTCCAGGAGGCGGCGTCGGCGCCGCCGGGCAGCTCGCGTGCGGGGCCGCGCACGCCGGTGCGGTGCGGGCCGGTGATGCGGTCGGCGCGGAAGGTGCGCCAGGCGGCGCGGTCCTCGTCGTGGGCGACCAGGTACCAGCGGCGCCCGGCGGCGACGAGCCGGTGCGGCTGCGCCAGCCGCCGGGTCTGCTCGCCGCCGGCGGCGGTGTAGGTGAAGCGGACGTGTTCGCGGGTGACGCACGCGGCGGCGAGCAGGGCCAGGACGCCGGGGTCGGCGGCGGGCGGGGCGGCGTCCGGCGGGGGCAGGGAGACGGCGGCCTCGGTGAGCGCGGCGACGCGGGGCCGCAGCCGGTGGGGGAGGACCTGCTCGATCTTGGCGAGGGCGCGCAGCGAGGTGTCCTCGATGCCGGTGACGGCGCCGGCGGCGGCGGTGCGCAGGCCGATGGCGATGGCGGTGGCCTCGTCGTCGTCCAGCAGCAGCGGCGGCATCGCGGTCCCGGCGGTGAGCCGGTAGCCGCCGGCGCCGCCGCGGGTGGCGTGCACGGGGTAGCCGAGCTCGCGGAGCCGGTCGATGTCGCGGCGGACGGTGCGGGCGGTGACGCCGAGCCGCTCGGCGAGCTCGCCGCCCTGCCACTCGCGGGGCGTCTGCAGCAGGGACAGCAGGCGGAGCAGCCGCCCGGACGGATCGCGCACGACCCCCATCTTGCCGCGCTTTTAGGACATTAGGCGACCTAATGGCGGTCTAGCGTCGGTGCCGAGGCCGGACAGCCCGCGCCTCGCCGAAACGGAGGAGCCATGCTGCGCGGATTGGCCACCATCAGCCTGTGGGCCGACGACCTGGAGGCCGCCAAGGACTGGTACGCCGAGCTGCTGGGCGTCGCGCCCTACTTCAGCGTCCCGGGGCCGGGCGGCCGGGCCGCCTACTACGAGTTCCGGGTCGGGGACTACGAGCACGAGCTGGGCCTGATCGACGCCCGGTTCCGCCCCGGCGGCCCGGCCGCTGCGCCGGGCGGGGCGCCGGGCGGGGTGATCGCCTATTGGCACGTGGACGACCTGGAGGCGGCGGTGGCGCGGCTGCTGGCGATGGGCGCCCGCGAGCACGAGAAGCCCACCGAGCGGGGCGAGGGGACGGGGTTCGCGACCGCGTCGGTGACCGACCCGTTCGGCAACGTGCTCGGCGTGATGACCAACCCGCACTACCTGGAGGTCCTGGCCAAGGCGGCCCCGGTGTGAGGTGCGTCTCTCCGGGGCCCGGGGACGTCACATCCGCGGGCGCCGGAACCCTCATATGTGCATGGACACTTTCGTGGTCCGGCCGCGCGCCGCCGCGTGCCACACCCTCCTGTACGCCGTCCACGACGCGTTCCGCCGGGACCTGGACCGGCTCGCGGCGGCGGTGGCGGCGGGCAAGGGCGGGGCCGCGCACGTGCGCGCGGGCTGGGACAACTTCAAGGACCAGCTGCGCATGCACCACCACCTGGAGGACCGGCTGCTGTGGCCGCGGGTGGAGCGCGCGGTCGCCGGCCGCCCCGCGGACTTGGCGGTGCTGGCGGAGATGCGCGCCGAGCACGCCCGCCTCGGGCCGCCGGTCGCCGGGGTGGACGCGGCGCTGGCGGGCGGCGGCGACGGCGTCGCCGCCGTGCGGGATCTGCGGGACGCGCTGGAGGCGCACCTGCGCAACGAGGAGGCGACGGCGCTGCCGCTGGCGGAGTCGGTGCTGGGGCGGCGGGAGTGGGAGGCGCTGGCCGCCGACGCGCAGGGCCGCTGCGCGGCGGGCGCGCCGCTGTTCGTGCCCTGGGTCGTGGACGGGATCGCGCCGGTGCAGCGCAGCCGGTTCCTGACGGCGCTGCCCGGCCCGGTGCGCGACCGCAACCGGGTGGCGTGGGAGCCCCGCTACCGCAAGCGCCGCCTGTGGAGCACCTGACCCCGGGTCACCAGGGGACGGCGCGCACCCGGACGTGGTCGTCGCCCGGGTCGTAGTAGGACAGCAGCAGCTCGGCGCGCGTCGACAGCTCGGGGTGGCCGATGAGGGCGCGGCACTGGTCCAGGCCCGCCCCGCCCGTGCAGCCGACGGTGCCGCGCCCGGCGGGACGCCACGGGCCTTCGGGCGCGGAGGCGCGCCAGAGGCGGTATCCGCCGTCCAGTCCGCGCTGCTCGACCATGACCAGGCCCTTGCCCAGGCGGGAGTAGTCGGCGACGTGCACGGCGTAGGGGGCGGCGCCCGGCACGACGGTCGCCGCCGCGAACGCGTCGCGGGTCCAGCCGGCGGCCGTCCGGTACCGGTAGGCGGCCGGGTCGCGGCGGGCGGCGGGGTCGGCGCGGACGCGGGCGAGGGTGACGCGGCCGCCGGAGCAGGCGCCGAACCCGTGGAGGTCGCAGACGGCGGCGAACAGGTACAGGTGCCCGCCGGCGAAGACGGGCGAGCCGAGGTTCTGCTGGAACGGCAGCCCGCCGGGCGCGGTGAAGGGCCTGGCGAGCTCGGTGAGGGCGTTGCGGGCGGGCCGGTACTCGACCATGCCGAAGCCTTGTGTGCTGATGGATCCGGCGGTGACGCACACGTCGGTGTAGGTGATCAGCAGGGCGCCCGTGCCGGGCGGGCGCGCGGCGCCCGACACCCAGGAGGCGCCGTAGGCGGCGCCGGGGACGTGGCAGGGCCGCCCGCCGGGCAGGACGAGGCCGGGCGGCCGGCCGAGCAGCCCCTGCGGCGGCCCGTCCGCCCGCTCGCTCACCGCCGGGCCCGGCGGGGCGGCGGGGCCGGAGGGGGTGGGGAGCTCGGTGAGTGCGGCGGGCACGCGGCCGGGGACGGCGGGGCCGGTCGCGGCGGTGGCGCCCAGCCACATCCCGGGGCGGGTGCCCGTCCACACCGAGTCGCAGAACAGCCACAGGCTGCGGCCGGGCCGTCCGGGCAGCGGGGCGCTGTAGCCGCAGTCGCGGTCGATGGCGTTGCCGGGCGCGGCGGTCTCGTAGCGGGACAGGACGCGGGCGGGCGGCGCGGCCCCCGGCGGCGGGTCCGGGGCGGGGGCGCCGCCGCCCGCCGCCGCCAGCACGGCGGCCAGCACGCCCGCCGCGGCGGCGGTCGCGGTGCGGGGCGGGCGGCGGTGAGGACTGCGGGTCAGCGGAAACCCCCCGGTACGGCGCGGCGGTGGGATCTCACAGCGTGGCCCGCCGCCCCGCCCGCGATCAATCCCCGGGGCCGGGCCGCGCACCCGCTGGCGCCGGGACCCGGTGGCACCAGCCGGTGGCGCCGGACCCGGCGGCGCCGGACCCCGTGGCGCCGGACCTGGCAGCGCCGCAAGCGGGGCATCACAGGCGGGCGGTGAGCAGGGCCAGGACGGCGACGCCGACGGTGAGCCAGGCCGCGTAGTCGCCGATGTGGCCGGAGTGCAGCGCGTGCAGCCGCGCCGCGACCGCTCCCGCGGCGCGCCCCGCGGCGCGGGCGGCGGCCGCTGCCGCGCCGGCCGGGACCGCGCC
>NZ_JBIQHY010000203.1:0-5629 GCF_044508335.1 Actinomadura sp. | reverse complement strand
GGCGGCGCGCAGCACGCCGGGTTCGCCGATCTACGGCATGCCCATCCTGGACGCCGACCAGGCCAATGCGATCGTGTTCCTCAAGCGGTCGCTGCGGCCCGGGTTCGCCGGCATCGACAACGAACTGCTGCACGACCCCAAGACCACCCTGCTGTTCGGAGACGCCAAGGATTCGCTCACCAGCCTGACCGCCGCGCTGAAGGCACTGTGACCGGCGGAGCGGCCATCGCGGCGGACGCGCGATGAGCAGGGCGACCGCGACGCCGCCATGGGGGTCGAAGGTCCCGCCGGAGGGGACTTTGGACACGATGCCGCCCCGGCGCCGGCCCAGCAGGCTGTAGGTGCGGCACCCTCACGGCTGGAGGTCATCGAGATGGTCAACGCGACACGATCCCCGGCGGAGCGCCTGGTCGAGCCCGCGAACCCGCTCGGAATCGGACGGACCGACCTGGCGGCGCGCTTCGTCGTCCGCGCGGCGATCCAGGCGCCGTCCATCCACAACACCCAGCCGTGGCGCTTCGTGGACCGCTCCGACGGGCTGGAGCTGTGGGCCGACCGCGCGCGCCTGCTGCCGGTCGCCGACCCGGCCGGACGGGAGATGCTGATCAGCTGCGGCGCGGCCCTGTTCAACATGCGGCTGGCCGTGCGGCGGCTGGGCTTCACCCCGCAGGTCCGGTTGCTGCCCGACCCGGCGTACCCGGACCTGCTCGCCAGGGTCGCCTGGGGGGCGAGGACGGCCCCGCGGCCGTACGAGGAACTGCTGCACCGGACGATCCCGCGCCGGCACGCGCACCGCGGGCGGTTCCTGGCGACCCCCTTGCCGCCCATGCTGCCGATCGTGCTGGCCGGCATCGCCCGGCACGAGGGCGCCGGCCTCCGCGTCGTCAAGGACGAGGCGGAGCGCCGGCGCCTGGCCGAGCACGTCCAGGCCGCCGAGGCGGCGCAGCTCCGCGATCCCCGCATCCTCGGCGAGCTGCTGTCCTGGACGGCCCCGCCGGACGACGGGCGCGCCGACGGCTTCGCGGCGGGCCCCTCCCCGGCCGAGGTGGACGGCTTCCCCTCCCGGACCGCCGCCGCGGACGCGCCCTGGGAGGCCGAGCACGGCGCGGGCGGCCGGGAACCCGAACGCGGCACCGCCCCCGGGGCCGTGGGAACGGTTGCGGTGCTGACCACCCGGGAGGACCGGAGGGTCGACTGGCTGATCGCCGGCCAGGCGCTCCAGCATGTGCTGCTGCACGCGGCGACGCTGAGCGTGAGCGCCGCCTTCCACACCCAGCCGCTGGAACTGCCCTACCTGCGGGCGGCGATACGCCGCGACCTGGTCTGCGGTCACCCGCAGATGGTGCTGCGCCTCGGTCATGTGGCCCGCCGCATGCCCAGCCGCCGCCGGCCGGTCGCGGACGTGCTCAGCGGCGAGTGACGGCCCTCCTGCCCGGACGGCGGGTACCGCTGGCGGTGAGCGGCGACATGGTGCGGCAGGGAGTCACGCCGACCCATATACCAGGTCTGCTCGGTCCGATGCTCGCGGCGCTCCTGGTGCCGGTACTGGTGTGAACGGGGGCCGCGGTTCTCCTCGGCATGGAAATCGCCCGCGGCGGAGGTGTGCTCCAGCCGGCGCGCTCCTCCTCGGAATGATCAATTCCGGTATCGAAGTCAATGGCCGATCCGGGCTGTTGTAAATCGCATTTCGGGCTTCGATTCTTCGGATCATGAATTGCGGGTCTTTCGTCCCTCAATTCGGGACCTCCATCCCTACCCGCGTGCCGTCTCCGGTCGCGATGGTGGACGTACGCGACGGCTATGGCCTGCCGGAGGGCCGACGGTACGACGCCCATTGCGCCGGCAGGGCGAGTGGAGGAACCATGACCGGCACAGGTGTCGGCACAGTCGATGCGGCCCTGGTGGAGGGGCGGCTGCGGGAGCATCACCGGCGGTGCCTGCCGGCTTTGACCAGGCTCCGCATTCTGGCGAAGGACGGCTGGGAGGCGGACGTCGACGTCCGAGCCGCCACCGCGGAGGTCATGGTCGAGTTAGGGGCCGCCGGATCGGTCCTGCTCGACGCCCTCCCGGGAAGCGTCCGCCGCGATGCTCTCGCGCATTTCCTCGGCTGCCGCGCCAACCGGCTCAAGATAGTCGCCGAACACGCCGTCGCGACGGCCGACGCCGGCAACCTGCCCATGCTGCGGCGTCTGCTCTACCAGTTCCACGCACTGGCCGAAGCGATGTGGAAAGTGCAGCTGGGACTGCAAGCGCGCAAATCGCGTCCCGTGATCGACGTCGGGTCGGCCTTCAGGGTGCCGGCGCGCCGCCGGCCGCATGCGGCGGCGCACTCGGGGCCCCGGTTGGGATCCGGGCGGGTGTCACCCGGGTGAAGCCTTCATCCGCTTCGCGGGAATGGCTACACGGACCCATCGACATCGGGGAGGACACATGAGCGAGCAACCCATCTCCGGTCTGCTCGTCGGGTACGACGGCTCCGAGGGAAGCGCGCGGGCCTTGGACTGGGCGGCGGATGAGGCCCGGGCCCGCCGCCTGCCGCTGACCGTGCTGCATTCGTGGGACGTCCGCGCCGGCGGACTCGCCCCTCTGCCCGCGGTCGATCCGCGGGCGGAGGCCCAGGAGATCCTGAACGCCGGCATCGAGCATGCCCGCAAGGCGGCGCCCGACCTCAAGGTGCGGGGAGTGCTCGCGCGTGCGCCGGCCGCCGCCCGGTTGATCGAGGCGAGCGGGAGCGCCGATCTGATCGTGCTGGGCCCGCGGGGCGCCGGGGGATTCGCGGGCCTGGCGCTCGGTTCGGTCGGCGCGCAGGTGGCCGCGCACGCGTCGTGCCCGGTCGTGATCGTCCGCGGAGACCGCCCGCAGCCGGAGCGGGGGGCCGGACACGTCGTGGTCGGGATGGACGGCTCGCCGGCGTCCCAGGCGGCGCTGGCCGCGGCCTTCACCGAGGCGGACGCCCACGGGCTCCCGCTGCGCGCGGTGATCGCCTGGGACCCGGTACCCGCGAGGGAACTGCCGCCGCTGGTGGACGAGGCCGGCATGCGGGCCGCGGCCGAGGCGCGGCTGACGGGGCTGATGGGCCCGCTGTGCGAACGCCATCCGGGCGTGCGGGCGGGCATCGAGATCGTCACCGGGTTCCCGCGGCGGGTCCTCATGGACGCGGCGGCCGAGGCGAGGCTCCTCGTCGTCGGCTCGCGCGGACTGGGGGGCTTCCGCGGCCTGCTGCTCGGCTCGGTCAGCCACGCGCTCATCCACCATGCGCCCTGCCCGGTGGCCGTCGTCCACGCCTCCGCGGGCGGCGGCGTCCAGAACGGGGAGCGTCCGGGCGCGTGACCGGCGAGAGCGCGGCGCTCGACCCGCCCGCGCGCAGTCAACGAAGGGCTCGGCCGATGCCGGACCTTGGTCCCTAGTCCCCACCTGCCGGCTCTCGTACGTGTGGAAGTGGCCAGGGGACATGACCGATCGTTGGAGGAACCATGTCCGCACCGATCGTTGTGGGGACGGACGGATCCGCGGCGGCGGGGAGCGCCGTCGATTGGGCGGCCGCCGAGGCGATGATGCGCCACCGGCCGCTGCACATCGTGCACGCGGCGCAGATCTGGCCGTATCAGGTCCAGCGGTTCGTTCCGCCCGATGAGTCGGAGCGCGTGTCGCGGGCGGGCCGCGCCGTCCTGCTGGAGGCCGAGAGGCGTGTGCAGGCGAAGTGGCCCAAACTGCCGGTGACGACGGCGCTGGTGGTCAATTCGGTGTCGGACGCGCTGCGGGACGAGTCGGAGAAGGCGTTCGAGATCGTTGTCGGGCACCGGGGGCGCGGCGGCTTCCCCGGCCTGCGGCTCGGATCCGTGGGCCTGCGGCTGGCGGGGCACGCCGACGTCCCCGTGGTGATCGTCCGCGGGGAGGCGGCCGGCGGCCGCGGGGAGGTCGTGGCCGGATACGACTTCGGGGAGCGGGCCCGCGAGGTGCTCGAGTACGCCTTCGACGCCGCGGCCGTCCGCGGGGCGCGGCTCCGCGTCGTGCACACCTGGCAGATCTCGGCGAGCCTGGCCGAGTCCGGGTACTCCATCGACGAGGAGCGGATGAACGACGAGAGGCGGGCGAGGATCATCGCGGCCTACGCCCCGCTGCACGAGCGGTATCCGCTGGTCGAGGTGGTGAACGAGGTGCTCCTCGGGCACCCGGTGTCCGTCCTGTCCGGGGCGTCGCGGGCGGCTGATCTGCTGGTCGTCGGCGCCCGCCATCACCGGCTGGGCGTGTCCAGCCTCGGCTCCGTCAGCCACGGCGCGATCCATCACGCGGAATGCCCGGTCGCGGTCGTCGGCCGCTCCCAGTGACGGGAGCCGGGCCGTTCGCCTCGACGGCCGCGGGACCTCCGGCCCTGCCCTCCCGGTGGGCGTTCTCCCAGGATGGAGCTGGAAACGGCCAGCGAAGGAGGTCGTGATGGAGACCAAGCAGTGGAGCGTGGAGCTCTACATCAGCGAGGACGGCACGGACACCCTCGCGCGCGCGGTGCTGTTCACCGGCGGCGAGAAGAAGACGGTGGGCTACGGCCGGGCGCGCCGCAACCCGGCCGACCGGGAGGTCCCGGAGATCGGCGAGGAACTGGCCGCCGGCCGGGCCCTGGCGGACCTGGCCGACCGGCTGCACGGGGTCGCCAGTGAGGACATCGCTCAGCTCGCGGGCCCCGCATGAGCACCGGGCGCGGCAGGACGGCCGGGCCCTCGGGTCCGGCCGTCTCGGCCAGGCCGGCGGGACGGTGGCATGTCGCGCTCGCGGCCTTCGGCGCGGCGGCCGCGTCGGGGGCCATCTCGCTGGGCGCACCGGCCGAGCCGGTGCTGTGGACCGCGGCGGGCTTCGCCGTCGTCCTGGCCGTGACACGGCTGCTGATCGGCTTGGACGCCGCGCGGCCCACGAAGCACGGAAATTCCGCGTCTCCCCGGAATCCCGCTGAATAACCGAGGCGGTTGGCGGTAAGCCGGGATTCGAAAGCCGGTGGATGAAATGCGCGCCGAACCGGGGAATTTGGCGTGCTTTTCGAGGACGGCCCGTCACGCGCTGGTTCCCCGTCGGACCGATCCGCAAGGCGGTGACCGGCGTCCTCGGACGCGGCGCCGCGCCCCGCACGCTGTCCTATGACGAGCGGCTGTTCGCCTTCCTGCCCTGGCCCGGCTACATCGCCGTCGACCGCACCGCCGCCTCCAGCACCACCCGTTGGGACGACCGCCACACCACCCTTGCCGCGCTCGCGGCCGTCTCCGACACGGACGCCTTCGCGCAAGCCGCCGCGCACACCCGCTACGGCCCCATCGACGTATTCGTCCTGCGCGCCGGCACGGACGCATGGACGTGGAACGACATCCACTTCCGTCCAGCCCAGTTCTCGGCCGCCCACTTCACCGTGCGTTCACTCCCGAACAACACCGTCCTCGCTATCCGCCGCCCTCGGTGATGGTGATCGTCCGGGCGGTGGTCTCCGCGCACGACGGGCGCACGCGGGAGCCGCCCCCCGATCGGGGACCTTGGTCCCTGCCTGAGCAGGGGTCTGCGGAGTGGAATGGAATTGGGCGGGAGAAGCCCAAGGAAAGGGACGGAGAAGCGGGAGACCGCGCACCGTCCAGCTCGGAACGCTGCCTAA
>NZ_JBIQHY010000012.1:35994-98405 GCF_044508335.1 Actinomadura sp. | reverse complement strand
CATGAGAAGGCCGCCCCGCCGAACCGGCGGGGCGGCCCTCCGCGGCGGTCACGGCGTGGATTCGAGGAGGCCGTAGTGGCCGTCGTAGCGGTGGTACAGGACCTTGCCGCGGCCGGTGGCGCCGTCCACGAAGAACAGGAACGGCAGGCCGAGCGCCTCCAGGCGCTCGATCGCCTCCTTCTCGGAGATGCGCGGGGCCGGGTGCGGGCTGACGGTCAGCGGGATCGCCACCGGGCCGCGGAGGTCGGCGTCCGGGTCCGTCAGGGCGAGCCGGTAGCCGCCGTCGTCGCGGTAGAGCACGGCGTCCCGGCCGGTCTCGGCGTCGGTGAACAGCCAGAAGTCGTAGTCCATGACGTCCATGTCGAACGCGGCCTCGTCCGGGGTCTGCGTTTCGGGCGCGAACGTCTTGCGCCGCACGATCTCCCGCTCGTGCGGCGGGAGGACGTAGCGGACGGGCCGGTGCGCGTTCCGCCCGGCCTTCGGGGCACGGGACGCCTCGCGCCGGCCGGCGATGCGCTCGAACCTGGCGCGCAGCAGGTCGGGCAGGAGGTCGACGGCCTCCTGCATCGTCTCCGCCGCGGCCTCCACCCGCACCAGGCGGCCGTTCACGTCGACGTTGGCCTGCGCCATCGCGGGGCGCTCCACCGCCGGGTCGGGAGCGGTGGACAGCTTGACACGGGCGAACAGAACCGGGCCGGGCGCCTGCCTGAACGACGCGGCGACCTTCTCGCGGGCCGCCTCGACGAACCGGTCCGGGACGTCGCCCCTGACCTCGAAGGCCACGTCGACGTCCTGCAGATTCTTCGCTTGCACCATGCGTCCCCCTCGTTCGGTCTTATCTCCACCCTTCGGTATGGGGGTCGGAGCCACTAGGGACGAACGTCCTTCCAGCGTACGGCGGTAATGCGGTACAGGACGTGGCGCCGCAGGCGATGGCCTTCGGGCACGAGCGGGTGCTCGAAATCGCCGGACGGGTCGCGGGACATGCCGATGCGCCGCATGACGGCCTGGGACCGCACGTTCAGGACGCTGGTGAAGGAGACCACCTCGTCGATATGGGCGTCGTCGAAGGCGTAGCCCAGCGCGCGGAGGGCGGCCTCGGTGGCGTAGCCGTGGCCCCAGGCGGACCGGGCGAGGCGCCAGCCGATCTCGACCGCGGGCGTGAAGTGGGCCTGGAACCGCGCCACCGACAGCCCGGCGAAGCCGATGAACTCGCCCGTGGCGGCGACCTCCAGCGCCCACAAGCCGAACCCGCTTTCGTCGAAGCGCGCCTCGATGCGGTCGATCAGGGCGTCGCTCTCGGCCCGGCTGAGCGGCGCCGGGAAGTGCTCCATGACCTGCGGGTCGGCGTTCAGCGCGGCGAACGGCTCGCGGTCGGTCCCGGTCCAGCGGCGCATGAGCAGGCGGTCGGTCCGCAATGGGGAGGTCACCGGCCGACCCTACTGGGCCGCGTGGTCCGGCGGGACGCTCCCCTCAACGCGTCGCGGTGCGGAGCGCGCGGTAGAGGAGCCCGGGGTCGCCGAGGCGATGGCGGAGCAGCTTCTCCAGCGCGCCGATGGGGACGAGGTTCTGCGGTGCGCGCGGATCCTTGTAGCCGACGCCGGCCAGGTGCGGGATGAGCGCCGTGCACTCGTCGGCGAGGTCGGCGACCTCGGTGCGGGAGAGGTCGGCGGCGGCCTCGCAGCGGGCGATGCCCGCCCAGGGCGCCCCCGAGGGCGCCGGCAGCCGCAGGTACCAGGAATGGCGCGCCCAGCTCGTCGTCATGAGGAAGACCGGGGTGCGCTGGCCGGGCCGCAGCGCCGCGAGCACGGCCGCCTCCGGCCCGGACAGGTAGGCGGCGTGGTGGGTCTTGACGTACCCGATCGTGCGCGGCAGGTGGGCGCGGCCGCGCAGCGGCCCGTCCACGATCAGCAGGTCCTCCTCCGCGGAGGCCGACCGGTACCGGGTCGCGAGGCTCACTTCCAGGTCGCTGAGGGTCCGCTGGAGCGCGAGCGACAGCTGCTCGGCGGTGCCGCCGCCGGCCCGCACCGCCGTGTAGGCGCCCGCGCCGGTTTCGAGGTCGCGGGCGTGCGGGGACGGGGTGAACAGCGACCGCCGCACCGCCACGTCCGCGAGTTCCGCGCGCCCCCCGGGGACGCGCCGCACCACGCCCGCCGCGCAGGACGCGGCGATGCCCGCGGCCGGCATCCCGCCGGACGGGTCGCCGACCCACACCCTCGCCTCGATCCGCCGGACCCCGTCGGCGACGATCAGCCCGCCGGGCGGGGCCTCCCGCGGGGCGGGGGTGATCGGGCGCCACCGGCCGGACGGCATCTCCACGTCCAGGTCGAGCTGGACGGACGTGGCGTCCAGCTCGGCGAGCGCATCGGCGGTGACCGACGTCGCGTACGCGGGGTCCCAGGGGTCGATGGTGATCGTCGTCGCCGACGGGGGCGCCGTGGTCACGCCGTCCTCCTCTCCAGGTGCGAGCCGGTGGCGTCGCGGCGCACGTCGAACCGCACCGGGACCCGCTCGGCCAGCGCCGGGACGTGGGTGACGATGCCGACCATGCGGTCGCCGCCGGAGGCGAGCCGCTCCAGCGTCGCGGCGACGGTGTCGAGCGTCACGGGATCGAGCGTGCCGAACCCCTCGTCCAGGAAGATCGAGTCGAGGCTGCGCGCCGCGGCGCCCCCGCCGAACCGGGCCACCTGGTCCGACAGCGCCAGCGCGAGGGCGAGCGACGCCTGGAACGTCTCGCCGCCGGACAGCGTCCGCACGCTGCGGCGCAGCCCCGCCTCCGCGTAGTCGATCACCTCGATGGAGTTCCGGCCGTCCAGGGCGAGCTCGAACTGGCCGTCCGACAGTTCGCGCAGCGTCTCGGACGCGCCCATGACCAGCAGTTCCAGGGCCTCGCCGCACAGCCAGTTCTCGAAGTTGTCGGCGCGCAGCCGCACGGTCAGCTCGTGCGCGACCGCGGCCTCCGCGCGGTGGCGGCGGGCGTCCCGGACGAGCTCGGCGGCCATCCGGCGGTCGCGGCGGATGCGCTCCAGCCGGTGCTCGGCCTGGTTGCGGGCGTTCAGCACGGCCTCCCAGAGGGAGTCCGGCGCGCCGGACGCGGCGATGCCGTGCTCGGCCAGCTCAGCGGCGATCGCCTGGCGCGCCCGTGCCCGGCGGTCGCGGAGGCCCTCCAGATCGCGGCGCAGGGCTTCGGCCGCCTCACGGCGCGCGGCCGCCTCGCGGTCGCGCCAGGCGAGCAGGGCCGTCCACGCGGCGTGCAGGTCGGCGCGGTCGAGCGGCGGCGCGCCGAGCGCGACCACGGTGTCCCGGGCCTCGTCCAGCCGGGCGAGCCCCCGGGCCGCGTCGCCGGACAGCTCGTCGCGCCGTCCGGCGGCCTTCGCCGCGTCGGCGCGGGCGGCGGCCACCTCCCGCCGGGCGTGCACGATGTCCTGCTCGGCCGCGCGGATGTCGGCGAGGCGCCGCTCGACGTCCTCGGGGTCGGGGTGGGCGCGGATGCGCTCGGCCTGCTCGTCGAGGTTCTGCCGGAGGGTGTCCAGCCGCGCCTCCAGCCCCGACAGCGCCTGGCCCGCGGCGTGCGCGGCCCGCTGCGCGGCCTCGAACTCGGCGCGGCGGTCGTCGACGGCGCGGTCCGCCTCGCTCATCCGCGACGGGACGTGGCGTTCGGGCAGCCGGGCGACCTCGGTCAGGCAGACCGGGCAGGGTTCGCCGACCACCAGCCGGGCGGCGAGGCCGGCGGCGGCGTGCTCGTCGCGGACGCGCTGCCGCTCGTCCTCGGCCTGCCGCAGGCTCGCGCGGGCGGCCTCGGCGTCCGCTTCGGCCTCGGCCAGCACGCCGCGCGCCTCCGCGATCTCGCCCTGGACGTCCTCGATCTCGGCGCTGATCCGCGCGTGGTCGCGGTGCGCGCGGCCCGCCAGGTCCAGGACGGTCTTGTCGCCGAGGCGGGCGAGCCGGTCGTGGGCGGCCGACTCGCGTTCCTCGCACCGGGCGGCCTCCCGCGCGAGCCGCTCGGCCTCGTCGCTCGCGGCCCGCAGGTCGTCCGCGAGCGTCGGGACGTCCTCCGGCATGGCGAGCGCGGCCAGCGCGGCCAGCGCGCGCTCGCCCTCGTCCGCTTCCGCCTCCCGCTCCCGCACCTCGGCGTCGGTCCGCTGGAGGTCGTCGAGGGCCGAGCGCACCCGCTCGGTCAGGGCGCCGAGCCGGTCGAGGTGCCGCGCGGCCTCGGTCTCGGCGGCCTCGTCGGCCTCCGTGAGCTTGCCGAGCTGGGCCTCGGCGGCGGCGGCGCGGGCCTCGGCCGCCTTCTCCTCCTCGCCCGCCCGCTGCTTGACCAGTTCGAACTTCCCGGCGTCCAGGAGCTGGACCAGGAGGTCCTGCCGCTTCCTCGGCTCGGCCTGCAGGAAGTCGGCGAAGCGGCCCTGCGGGAGGACGACGCACTGGGTGAAGAACCGGTACTCCAGGCCGGTGATGCGCTCGACCGCCTCCGTCACCCGCTCCCCGGCGGCGATGCTGCGGACCTGCGCGGCGAGCAGCTCCTCGACGCCGAGGGCGGGATCGGCGGCCGGGTCCAGCTCGTCCAGCCGCGCCTCCCGCGTGGTCACCGCGCCGCGCGCGCTGCGGGCCAGCGAGCGGACGACGCCGTAGCGGCGGCCCGCCGTCTCGAACACGAGCGCGACCTTGCCCGCGTTGGCGGACGGCGCCAGCGCCAGCTTGATCACGTTCTCCTTGGCCCAGCGCGGCACCGACCCGTACAGGGCGAAGCAGACCGCGTCGATGACGGTGCTCTTGCCGGACCCGGTGGGGCCGACGAGGACGAAGTAGTCGACGTCGGCGAGCCGCACCGTCGTCGGCGCGCGGTAGCTGCAGAAGTTCTCCATGTGCACGCACAGCGGACGCATCAGTCCCCCTGCTCGTCGATCTCGTCGTAGAGGCGGTCGAACAGGGCCACGACCCGCTCGTCCTCGTGCCCGGTCTCCGCGAGGTAGGTCCGGAAGAGCCGCCTCGGCGTGGGCGGCTCCGCCCCGGCGGCGGCGGCCGCGCGGCGGCGCGCGGCCGTGGGCCGGAACGCCTCGTCGATGTCGACGGTGAGCGCGTTCGGCAGGACGTCCCGGACGTCGTCGGCGAGCCCGGCGCGCGGCTTCTCGCGGACCACGACGCGCAGCCACGCGTCCCCGAGTTCGCCGGCCATCGCCTCCAGCTCCGGGAGGGTGCCGCTGACCGTGCGCAGGACGCGGGCGCCCCGCAGCGTCACCTCCCGCACGTCGGCGGGGCGGCCCGGGCTCACCTCCACCACCAGCGCGCCCGGCGTGTTCTGCTCCTCCCCGAAGTCCACGGCGATCGGCGACCCGCTGTACCAGATCGGGCACGGGCCGGGCATCCGCTGCCGCCGGTGCAGGTGGCCGAGGGCGGCGTAGTGCGCGGACGCCGGGAACGCCGAGGACTCGAAGTAGTACGAGAAGATCGTCTGCGCTTCGCGTTCGCCGCCGCCGAGCCGGCCGCCCGGCAGCGTGCCGTGCGCGGCGATCAGGTTGACGGTGTCGGAGCGGAACCCGGCGGTGAGCGCGTCGGCGAGCTGCGCGAACCGGTGGGCGTAGTCGCGGTTGTGCTGGTCGGGGGCGCCGGTGAGCGCCTCCAGCGCCCGGACGACGTACCGCTGCGACAGGAACGGCATCGCCGCGAGCCTGACGGGTTCGCCGGCCCTGCTCGTCCACGTCAGGACCCCGCCGTCCCCCGGCGGGCGGAACCGCCCCACGACCCGGATGCCGAGCCGGCCCAGCACCGGCCGGTACACGGCGTCGAGCAGGCGCGCGTCGTCGTGGTTGCCGGCGAGGACGACCACCTCCCGGCCCCCTTCGCGCAGCGCCAGCAGCGTCTTCATCACCAGCGCCTGCGCGGGCGGCGTCGGGACGGCGGAGTCGAAGACGTCGCCGGCGACGATGACCGCGTCGACGTCCTCCGCCCGGGCGACGCCGACCAGCTCGTCCAGCACCTTCGCGTGCTCGTCGGCCCGGGACCGGCCCCGGAGCACCTTGCCGACGTGCCAGTCGGCGGTATGCAGGATCTTCACGTCCACCTCCGAGCGGATCAGAAGGGCGGCACTTCGTCGTCATCGTCCGCGGCGCCCAGGCCCGCGAACGGGTCGGCGGCCCGCCCGTCCGCGGCGGGCGGCCGCGCCCGGTGGCTCGCCTCCGCCGGGCGGGTCGCCCAGGCCGGGAACGGGAACTCGACGGCGAGCGGCACCGGGATCTCGGGCTGGCCGACGAACATCGTCCCGGGCCTGGCGATCGTGGCCCGCGCCCGCGCCGCCGGCGGCAGCCATCCGTACTCGCCGCGCCCCGCCTCCGCCGCGTCCAGCCGCCCCGCCACCCGGACCGCGCAGTTGGCGACGATGCGGCGCTCCACCTCCGACGCCGTCTGCTGGGCGCCGATGAGGATCACGCCGAGCGACCGGCCGCGCTCGGCGACGTCCAGGAGGATCTCCTTGATCGGGGAGCCGCCCTCGCGCGGCGCGTACTTGTTCAGCTCGTCCAGGACCACGAACAGCAGCGGGCGGGCGCTGCCGGTGCGCTCCTTGTCCGCGAACTCGCCGCGCAGCACGACGCCGACGACGAACCGCTGCGCCCGCTCGGGAAGGTTGTGCAGGTCGACGACCGTGACCTGGGTGCGGGACGTGCTGATCGTCCGGTCGGCGCGGGCCGGGAGGTCGCCGCGCAGCAGGGGCGACAGGGCCCGCACGGACGATCGGAGCCTGCGCAGGAACGCGTTGACGGTGCCGAGCCCCATCAGCTGGGCGCCCCATTCGCGGCGCGCGTCCTCGTCGGTCAGCGCGTCCTCGATGACGCCGACGAGGTCCTCGTAGGTGCGGCAGACCGGCCCGTCGCCGAGCCGCACCGCACCGCCGTCCCCCACCGCCCCGGCCGCGTGCTTCAGCCTGGCCGCGACCTGCCCGATGAGCATCGTGTACTGGGCGCGCTCGTCCTCGGCGTCCGCGAAGACGTAGCGGAGCAGCTCCTCCTCGCAGAACTCGGCAAGGGTCCAGTAGAACGGGCTGACGTCCTGGGTGCGCGCGGACACATGCGGCGTCCCGTTGGGGTCGCCCGGCCTGGGCGGCGCGAAGACGTGCACGCTCTGGAACGGGCCCGGCGTCAGCCCGAGCTTCCGGTACGCGGCGCGCGCGTCCTCGTCGAGCCGGTTGTTGGCGTGGTCGAGGAAGAGCAGGTCCTCTCCCTTCACGGAGAAGATCAGCGCCTTGGTGTTGTGGGCCTCGGCGCCCAGCGCCCCGGAGTTGAACACCGAATACAACAAGAAGGTGGCGAACGACGTCTTGGTCGCCACACCGGAGATCCCGGAGATCGACACGTGCGCGCCGCGCGTCCCGTCCAGGAAGTCCATGTTCAGGTGGACGGGCTCGCCGTCCCGCCCCAGCCCGACCGGGACCCGCCGCTCCATGACGTCGAAGTACAGCGCCCGCCGGCGGTCGTCCTCTCCGGCCCGGCGGGCCTCCGTCCCCGGCAGCGGCGGCACGTACACCTCGGGCTCGACCCGCGTGACCGTGACCTCGGCGGACTCGACCACGGCGGCCGGCAGCACCCCCTGGACGATCAGGAAGACGTCCGAGTCGTAGGCGGCGCCCTCGTGCCGGGCCTCCACGTTCGTCACGACGCCGGCGATGAGCACCTCGCCGCGTCCGGGCACCTCCCGCCGCGCGGCGATCACCTCGTCCAGCTGGACGACCGTGCCCGGTTCCAGCCCCACCCAGAACGTCAGCGGCGTCGCGGTCTGCGTTCCCAGGACGCGCCCGACGACCTCCCCCGCCTTCCCCGCCTCGCCCATCGCGTCACCCCGTCATCACCGCTCACCGCGTCACCAACGGGCTTACCACGCGAAATCCCGGCAGCGGAAAGCCACCCGGCGAACTGACCGCTTTCCGCCACCGCGGCGTTCGCTCCGCGCTCCGGCAGGCCAGGAACCCGCCGCCGTGTCCCGCCGCCGCCGCGCCGGCCGGCCGCTTCGGCGTGGACCGGCCGCGGGCGCCGCGGCCCGCGGCGTCAGGTGTTCAGCGAGGACTGGCGGCGGCGCGGCCCGCGGTCGCGGGGCGTCCGCGGCTTGCCCGCCTTCGCCGCCTGGTGCTTACCGGGCCGGGGCTTCGCGGTCTGCGCGGCGGGCGCCGGGGCGGCCGCGCGGGACGGGGCGCGGGCGCCGGTGATGCGGGCCAGTTCGGGGTCGCCGGGACGCACCCGCATGGTGTGCGGGGTGATGCCGGCCTTGCTCATCAGGTCGTCCATCTCGCGGCGCTGCTCGGGCAGGACGAGCGTGACCACCGTCCCCGCGCGTCCGGCGCGGGCGGTGCGGCCGCCGCGGTGGAGGTAGTCCTTGTGGTCGGCGGGCGGGTCGACGTTCACGACGAGGTCGAGGTCGTCGATGTGGATGCCGCGGGCGGCGACGTTGGTGGCGACGAGCACGGTGACGTCCGCGCCGTGGAAGCCGTTCAGTGCGCGGTTGCGCTGCGACTGCGTCTTGCCGCCGTGCAGGGCGGCGGCCCGCACTCCGCGCGCCGTCAGCTTCTTGACCAGGCGGTCCGCGGCGTGCTTCTTGCCCACGAACATGATCACCCGGCCGGTGCGGGACGCGATGTGCGCGGTCGTCTCGTGCTTGTCGGCCTCGGCGACGTGCAGCAGGTGGTGCTCCATCGCCGCGACCGCGCCGGCCGGCGGGTCGACCGAGTGGGTGACCGGGTCGCCGAGGAAGCGGCGGACGAGCCGGTCGACGTCGCGGTCGAGCGTCGCGGAGAACAGCATCCGCTGGCCGCCGGGCGGTGTCCGCTCCAGCAGCCGGGTGACCTGCGGCAGGAACCCCATGTCGGTCATCTGGTCTGCCTCGTCCAGCACGGTGATCCGCACCTCGCCGAGCCGGCAGTCGCCGCGCTCGACCAGGTCGGCGAGCCGTCCGGGGGTGGCGATCACGACGTCCGCGCCGCTCTTCAGCGCGTTCGCCTGGCGGGAGATCGGCAGGCCGCCGACGACGGTGGCGAGCCGCACCGCGACGGCGTCCGCGTAGGGGCTCAGCGCGCTCTCGACCTGCTGGGCGAGTTCCCGGGTGGGGACGAGGACCAGGGCGAGGGGGGCGCGCGGCGCCGCGCGGTGGCCGGCCATGCGGGAGAGCACCGCCAGGCCGAAGGCGAGCGTCTTGCCGGAGCCGGTGCGCCCGCGGCCGAGGACGTCCCGTCCGGCGAGGGCGTTCGGCAGGCTCGCGGCCTGGATGGGGAACGGGGCCGTCACCCCTTGGCGGGCCAGTTCCGCGAGGAGCGGCGCCGGCATGCGCAGCTCCGAGAACGACTCGACAGCGGGGACCGGCGCGGTGGACGCCCTCGGGGGAACGGCGTCGCGCCGCTTCGCGGGGCGGCGGCGTTCTCGTCGGCCGGGCTGGGCGGTGCGGGGCATGGGAGAGACCTTCCTCGAAAGCGGTGCGCGTCGAGGAGGTGCTCTCAATACGAACCGGAGTGGAACCGGCGGCACTCGCGGCCGCCGGGGCGGAGCGGGGCGGGCGGCCCCGGGAGGGCGCCCGCCGCGCGGCGTGCGCTCAGGCGGGGACGATGTTCTCCGCCTGCAGGCCCTTCTGGCCCTGGGTGATGTCGAACGACACCTTCTGGCCCTCCTGGAGCTCGCGGAAGCCCTGGGCGGCGATGTTGGAGTAGTGGGCGAAGACGTCGGCGCCGCCGCCGTCCTGCTCGATGAAGCCGAAGCCCTTTTCGGCGTTGAACCACTTCACGGTACCGGTGGCCATGGTCGGTCTCCTTCTGATCGGTCCCGGCCGCACACCGTGCGCGGCCGGGGCGCCGCGATGGCCCATCCGGAAAATTCCAGAGCAACAAAAAATGCGCCTGCCGAAGTAGATCCGCAGGCGCATGCACATGTCTTGGGAACCGCAACTGCCTCGACGCTACCACACGGTTCGCGGGCCGGTGCCGGAACCCGGATTTTACTGTGACGTTTTCCATATCACCTGCTGAACACAGTCCGCGGACGACCCGCGGGAGCGCATACTGCAAAGGTGAAGTCCACTGAACCCGGCAGGCGGCGACACCTGCCCACCAGCCCGTTCAAGCCACCGCCCGCCGCGCCGCCGGCCAAGACCTTCGAGCCGGACGACCGGGTCACCCACGACAAGTACGGGCTCGGCCGCATCCTGGAAGTCCACGAGGGCCGGTCCGTCCTCGTCGACTTCGGGACCCAGAAGGTGAAGATCCCCGCTCCGTTCAGCAAGCTCTTCAAGCTCTGACTCGCGCCTCGCCCGGCTTGCGGGCGAGCTTGCCGACCTCCGCCTTCTGGTCAGAAGTGTGCGCCCGCCACCACGAGCTCGGCCCGGGGCGGGTCAGCGGGCGGCGAGGCGGCGGGACGCCGCCGCGCGTCCCCGGGTGATCCGGCGCGGATGCCGTCGTTCGCCGTCGCCCCGCTTCGGCCGTCGCCGTTCTCATTTCAGCCGGCCGGACGCTCCGCCCCATTGCGGTCCGCCGACCCTTGCACCGGCCTGGGAATTGGGCATGGCCGAAACCGGACGCCGGTCCCGGGGAACCGTCCTGTCCCGATCGGGCCTCCAAGGACCGGCACTCGCCCCCGGCCTGGAGTTCGCATGCCCGATTCCCAGTACGAATCCGGTCTCGTGCGCCGGTTGCGGACGGACCGCAACTGGCGTGTCGGCGCGATGGCCGCGGCGCTCGCGCTCGTCCTGGGCGGCACGGTCGCCGCGGTCGCCGCGCAGCGGTCCGAGCCGGCGGGCATCTCCGACGGGCCTCTCACCGCCGCGCCCGCGACCGCCGACACCGTGCCGGCCGGCCGGATCGTGAAGAAGATGCCCGCCGACTGCGGGGTGTCGAAGCGCACGGCCGCCAGGCTCGCGCCCGGTTCCGACCCCGACGCCGAGAAGGGCGGCCTCTTCCGCGAGGGCGGCCCCGGGAGCTGCATGTGGTACTCGCTGGACGACGGCAAGGTCAAGTGCGGCATCTGCACCGGCGACTTCCGCAACGAGCGCGTCCTCAACGTCGACATCGTCCTCGCCGGGAACCGCCTGCAGTCGCCGATCGGCGAGGCGATGCGGCAGATGGACGAGCCGCCGTCGCCCGTGCGCGGCTCCGCCCCGCCCGAGATCGTCGAGGGGCTGGGCGAGGAGGCCACCGCCCGCTACTCGGCGGAGACCGATACCGGGGGCGCGATCGTCAAGTTCCGCGTCGGCAACGCCGTCGCGACGGTCCGCTACCGGGGCTGGGACGCCGTACGCGGCGAGCGCAGGACGATCCCGAAGAAGACCGCGCTGGACGGCGCCTTCGCGGCGGCGTCCGAGACGGCGAAGAGCCTGGGCACGGCGGCGCGGCCCGTGGTGAGCAGGGTGAAGCATCCGGTCACGCCGCCGGTGCGGCACGTACCCAAGCCGTGCGACGCCGTCCCGGCGGCCACCGTCGACAAGGTGGCGCGCGGCGCGTACCGGGAGCGGGCCACCGCGTCCCTGTTCCCGGCCCTCACCTTGCCGGGGACGTCCACCGACGCCTGCGCGTGGAAGGCGCGCACGTCCCGGTTCGCCGACGAGGGCCAGTCGCGCACCCTCACGGTGGCGATCATCGTGGAGGACGACCGCCTCCCGGGGCTCGGGGCCTTCCAGGCCGGGCGCCGGTACCTGGCCGCCTACGAGAACCTGCGGGCGGGCAACACTCCCGGGTCGGACCGGTTCACCGGCTTCAAGCCTCTGGCCGGCCCCGGCGACCGGGCGTTCGCGGTCACCCGGGTCGCACGCGGCTCGTCGGGCGGCGACGAGGGATTCGTGGCCTTCCAGAAACGCAACCTGCTGGTCGAGGTGTCCTACCGGGGCGCCGATGAGGAGACGCCCTTGAGCGGGAACCGCCTGATCGACAGCGCCTACACGGTCGCCGTCGCGGTAGAGAGGTCGCTGCGGTCATGACGCAGAGCCCGCGCCCCGCCGCTTCGCCGGACGGGACCGGCGGAGCCGTCCTGTTCGCCGCGGTCTTCGTCATCGTGCTCAGCGTCGTCCTGGTGAAGGCGCTCCCGTCGCCCGGCCCGCTCGACCGGCTGCCCGACCCGCCGGCCGGCCCCGACCGGGTGCCGGAGGGGCCGATCGTCAGCGCGTACCCGGAACGCTGCGGCGTCTCCGCCGCCACCCTCGCCCGGCTGGTGCCCGGCACGCGGACGGCGAAGGACGGCGGCCAGGGCACCTGCACGTGGTCGTCGCGGAAGGACGACCGCAGGTCCGAGCGGTACCTGTCGGTCGGTTTCGCCGTGTTCCCCGGCACCCCGCTGCGTCCGGGAGCGCCGCAGACCGGGCGGGCGCCGGTCGCGGCGGCCATGATGGCCCTGGGCCCGAAATGGTCCAGCGTGTCCAGCACGGCGGTGGCGGGCCTGGGCGACGAGGCGTTCGTGCAGGTCTCCCCGTCCACTGGCGCGACGGTCGTGATGCGGGTGGGGAACGCGAACGTCACGGTCCAGTACCGCTCGCTCTTCGGAGCACTCCCGGAGGGAACGGCGCGGGACGGCGCGTTCGCCACCGCGTCCGAGGTCGCCGCCGCGCTGGGCGCGCGGACGCCCGCGCACCCAGCGATCGCCCCGGCGCCGCGACCGGCCCCGCCCCGAACGCTCCCCGACCTGTGCACCGCCGTATCCGAGCGGACACTGCACATGCTGGTGAGGGGCGACGACATCACCGGCACCTCCGACTCGCCCGGCAGCGCCCGCACCGTCAAGGACGCCAAGATCGGCGGCTGCTCCTGGACGTCCGAAGACCGCGAACTGGCGGTCTCCGCGACGGCCATGCCGGGCTCGGGCCTGATCGACGGCGCCGGCCTCGCCACCCGCGAGTACGTGATGCGGCACGTCGACGCCCGCGCGGAGGAGACGCTCAGCGTCCACGACAGGAAGTACTTCCGCGCCGTGACCGGCCTGGGCGATCAGGCGTTCGCCGTGCAGATCCCCGAGGTCATCCCCGGCGAGGTCGTCTTCCGAGACGGCGACGTGCTCGTCCGGGTGACCTACGAAGCGAGGGACAAACGCAAACCGCTAAGCCGCGCACACGCGATCCGAGGCGCCTACGCAGCGGCAGAAGAGGTCGCCGAGGCACTGGCCACACGCTGACCACCCGGCTCCGGCGTCCCGCACTCGCTGACCTTCGGACCGCCGCGCGGCGGGGGTGGTCCTCCCGTCCCTTTCCCGCCGCGCGGCCCGGTGCGCTTTGGGCGGTCCCATGGGGTCGCCGGCTTCAGGGGCAGGTGGCGGGGACGCGCATGTTCTCGATCTGAGCGAACGGGATCTTGGTGGGGCGGGACGTTCCGGATTGCTTCACGACGGCGGTCTGAGCATCGGCGGAGGCCAGTTCGCCGCAGGCGGTCACGGTGCCGGACGCGCCGGGCGGCCGGTACTCGATGCTGATCAGCGCCTCGGCGGGGGCCGGAGGCGCCCACCACCAGGCGAGCATGCCGGCCGCCAGCAGGCTCAGGGCCGGGATGAGGAGCCGGCGGGCGTGCTTGAGCTGGACGGCGGCCCGCTGCGCCTGGGCCACGCGGAACGCGGCGATGGTGACGTAGCGGGCACGGATGTCGGCCGCCCGGACGAGACCTGGCTCGCCGGCGGCGGCCTGCAGAGCACGCCACAGTGCGGCGATGGCCAGCGCGAGGCCGAAACCGAGCATGATCGTCAACGTGAGGCGCCAGCGGACCGGCAGTTCGGCGGCCTTCTCCGGTCCCTTCAGCAGGAGCGCGGTCGTGACGAGGGTGACCAGTGCGGCCATGCCGGTGCGCCAGCGCTCGGCGCTCTCCCGGACCTGCCGGACCGACTCGGCGGCCAGCGCCGCGAAGTCGTCGGCGTCGCGCATCGCGGCCGGGTCAGGGCCGCGGGTGGGCCGTGGCAGCTCGGGTCGTCGCGGCTGGGACGGTGGTGGCGACTCGGGTCGCGGCGGCTCGGTCATGGCATCTGGACGGTGGCGATGACCCGGTAGGCGATGCCGCAGCCCTTGCCGGTCTCCGGCCGGCCCGGGTGCTCACGGCCGCAGTCGCACCACAGGTCGATCTCCCTGACCTCGGACTCGACCGGGTCGACTCCGAGGGTGCCGCGTTCGGTGACGGCGGTGTGCACTTGGCTGTCCGTGAACTCGTGTCCGCACCGGGGGCACGGGCCGCTGACGACGCTGACCTCGACGTTGTCGACGATCCTCACTTCGGCCTTGATCTTCTCCTCGACGAGCAGGTCGTACGCCTTCAGAGTCCACGAGTAGTCGAACCCGCCGGTCTCGAGCCAGGATTCGGGTGTCGTCATTCAGTGCTCCCCTCGGAGGCGGTGTAGGCGCCCAGGCAGACGAGCGGCGCCCAGTGGTAGAGGGCCTGGGCGCGCAGGACAGGGTGCTTGGACAGGGCTTCGCACGCTTGACGCACCGCTTCGGGCAGGGGAAGGCGTCCGAACTGGTGCAGGATCCGGTTCACGAGCATGGTCGCCTCATCGGTGTCGGCGAGTTCGTCCAGGCAGGACAGCACCTCGTGGCTGCCGCGCAGCAGCGCCACCAGGCCGAACGACACGGGGTCCGCGGGGATCTCGCCGGGCGGGGCGCCGCCCCAGCAGCACACCAGGGCGAGCCGGCGGGGCGGGCGCGCGGTCAGCATGTCGGCGAGCGGCAGCACCTCGCCCGGGGCGAGCTCCAGGTAGACGGCGCCGTCGTTGTGGCGGCCGTGCGCGACGACGGCGAGCAGGCCGGGACCGCCCTTCAGCAGCGCCGTCCTCACGTCGCCCGGCCCGGACGCCGCCTGCCACGATGCCGCCGCCGCGAGTTCGTGGGCGGACAGGTCCGGGTTCCGCCAGGCCATCCGCTCGCCGTCCGGAACGGGCTCGGCCGCCCGCCGGACCAGGGCGCGGTGCACGGTCAGCGACGGGCAGAGCCTGAGCCTGGCCCGTCCGGCCAGGACGCGTCCGGACGGCAGCCGCACAGCGGGCCAGGGCAGCCGCCACATCGCACCGATCGGCAGGACGACCAGGTCGCCGTGGCCGGGACCGTCGAGCGCCTCAGCCAGACCCGGGGGGAGGACGTCCTCCCAGGAAGGCCCGCGCACGGACGGGCCGAGGCGTTCGGCGACGGTCGGTGCTCCGCCGCGCTCGATCAACCATCGAAGATGCTCGCTCGCGGGAGCCCTGCCGCAGCCGGTGGCGCCGGACGGGTCGCGCCACAGCCAGGCCAGCTCCGGCTCCGGGGTGCCGGTCAGGCCGTATCCGCAGAAGAGCACGTGGCAGCCGGGCGGCACCGCGCCCAGCAGGTCGCTCGCCTCGGCGGGGTCGGCGGGCAGGTACAGGGCGGCGGCCGCGTCGTCGGCCTCGGCGGCGGCCCGGCCGGGAAGCGTGCTGCGCACGGCGGTGGCGCCCAGCAGCCGCTTCACCCGCTCCTGCCGGGACGTCCCGCCTGGCATGGGGAGCCTGCCCAGCAGCCGCTGGTCGGCGCGGGCCAGCATGTGGGCGGCGAGCCCGTCGTCCGGGACCCGCGCGTCCTGCTCCACCATCCCGGCGAGCCGGCGTCCCGCCAGGCTCTCCAGCACGTAGACGGCGGCGTCCAGGTCGGCGGAGTCGACCGCGCAGCGCAGGGCCGCGCCGTACATCCCGGTGAACCGCTTCCGGTACTCCACCTGGACGTCGTGGCGGTCGCTGCCGGCGCGCAGCCGCTCCAGCTCCTGGATCGACCTGATGCGTTCGGCCGTCTCCTCCTCAGGGCCGGCGTTGGCCCCGCGGCTCAGGGCGAGCCCGTCGAAGGCCCGGACGGTGCCGACGACGTCCTCCATCTCCCGGTACCCGCCGAGGACCTCGCGGTAGAGGCCCTCGGCGGCCGGCCAGTCGCCCTCCTCCCTGGCCGCCCGGGCGAGTCCCTCCAGGGCGTTGAGCCGGCCGCGCCGGTAGCCGTGCCGCGCGGCCTCCCGCTCGGCCCGCCGGTACGCCTCCCGGGCCTCGCCGTACCGGGCGGCGGCCACCGCGACGTCGCCGAGCTGCTCCAGCACGTTGACCCGTCCGATGACGTTTCGGGCCGCGTCGAAGGCGACCTCGGCCTCGCGCAGCATGTCGGCCGCGTCCCGCAGCCGTCCCTCGCTCTTGAACACCGAGGCCAGCCGCTCGTGGACGTTCCCGAGGCCGATGGGCGACCCCAGCCGGGCGAAGGCGCGCCGGGCCGCCCACATGTGCCGCCGCGCGGCGGGCAGGTCCCGCTGCCGCATCCTGGTCTCGCCGAGGCCGAGCAGCGCGTTGGCCTGGTAGAGCCGGTCGCCGAGCTCCTCCGCGAGCCGCGCCGCCTCCTCGAAATGCGACTCGGCCTCCATCAGCGGCCCCTCGACCATCAGCGCATACCCGCAGGAGACGAGGGCGCGCATCAGGCCGGGGCGGTAGCCGTCCGCGCGGGCGATGCCGATGCCCTCGCGGAACAGGTCGAGGCACCTGTCGTCGTCCAGTTGCCGGGCGGCGTCCCCCAAGCCGATCAACGCGTGGACGGTGACGACCCTCAGCCGGGTGGAGTACTCCAGGCCGGCCAGCCGGGCGAACGGCCCGGCGGCCTCGCTCGGGGCGCGGCCCAGGGCGACGTCGCCCTCGTGCTCCAGCCGGAGGATCTCCTCCCAGCGCGCCTCGCCGAGCGGCTCGCCGAGCGTCGCGGGCAGGACGGCCGACTCGTCGAGCAGATGCAGGAACCTCGACCGCAGCTCGACCCGTCCGGGACTGCGGAGGCCGGCGAGCGCGCGGTGCGCGTCCGCACGCTCCGTCGCCTCCGTCCACGCCCGGTAGAGGACCCTCGACACCTCGTGCATGCGCACATCCTCGCCGCTGCGCGGCGGCCTCCCGGGCGGAACCGGCGGGTATGCCGAACCCGGTCAGGCGGGTTTGACGGCGACGCCGCCGAAGGCGCCGGCCTGGGAGCGGTCGAGGGCGGCGTCGCGGGGGTCGCCGTCGGGGCGCCACTCGGTGACCGGGACGACGCCGGGGTCGAGGAGGTCCCAGCCGGCGAAGAAGCCGGTGATGCGCTCCTCGGAGCGCGGCGTCAGGTTCACGCCGGCCGCGCGGTAGGTGCGGACGACGTTCGCGGCCTCCTCCGGGTCCGGCGCGAGGTCGGTGGTGGAGTGGGAGAAGATCATCAGGCTGCCGGGCGGCATGGCGGCCTTGTAGTGCTCCAGGATCGCGCCCGGGTCGTCCTCGTCCGGGACGAAGTGCAGGAGGGCGACGGTGAGCAGCGCCACCGGCCGCGTGAAGTCGATCAGGGCGCGGGTCTCGGAGGCGGTGAGGATCTTCTCGTGGTCGCGGTAGTCGGCGTCCAGGTAGGCGGTGCGGCCCTCGGGCGTGCCGGCCAGCAGGGCGCGGGCGTGCGTCAGGACGATCGGGTCGTTGTCGACGTAGACGACGCGGGACTCGGGGGCCACGGCCTGGGCGACCTCGTGGGTGTTGTCGGCGGCCGGGATGCCGGTGCCGATGTCGAGGAACTGGCGGATGCCCATGGAGGCCGCCAGCCTGACCGCGCGGCCGAGGAACCGCCGGTTGGCCTGCGCGCCGACGGCGACGTCGGGGAAGATCTGCAGGACCTTGTCGGCGGCCTCGCGGTCAGCGGCGAAGTTGTCCTTGCCGCCGAGGTAGTAGTCGTACATGCGGGCCGAGTGCGGGACGTCGGTCCGCAGGTCGAGGGACGGCGCGTGGTCGCCCGGCCAAGGATCGTTCTCCGCCACCAGAACCCCACCCTGTTTACATGTCACCCGAATAAGTGATCTTTGCCGACATGCTATCCCGGTACGCCCGGTCCCGCCCGCGCATCAGGAAGAACGTCGGACTAGCGCATGCGGAGGAGTCGGTCAAGGGGCCGGTGGGAAAAATCTTGACAGAGGACGTTAGGGCCGCATCGTCCCGGTCATAAATATCGTGAAGCGATATAACGGCCGCGGTCGCGGCCGGGATCGCCGAGAGCCGTGGGGACGACGAGAGGAAGGGGAGAACCCATGACCACTCATCCTGCGGGAAGCATCGAGCAGCACCCCGACATCGTCGAGATGCGCGCCCGGTACGAGGCGGCGGCGGAGACTCCCGTCGCGCAGGGCGTGACCGGTGTGATCGCCCTCACGGGCCTGTACCTGGCGGCGTCCCCGTGGATCGTCGGGTTCAGCGGCCTGAGCAACCTCACGATCAACAACCTGATCATGGGGGTGGCGCTGGCCCTGCTCGCCGCGGGCTTCGCGTCCGCCTACGGCCGCACCCACACGCTGACCTGGACGGCCCCGATCATCGGGATCTGGACGATCATCGCCCCCTGGGTGGTGGCCGGTGACATGTCCACGACCTCGACCATCTGGAACAACGTCGTGACGGGGGCGGTCGCCGTCGTCTTCGGCGCGGCCGCGATGGGCGTGGCGGCCATGCGGAAGAACGTCTGACGGTCCGACGGGGTCGGGGCCGGCGCCTGAGCGCCGGCCCCGGCTCATGCTCGCGCGGGGTCTCAACACGGTCGTCCACGGACGCCCGGCCGTCCCGCCGCCGCGCGTCCGCAGGCGCGCGCGAACCGGGCGGGCGGCTACTCGGGGCGCGGGTGGGAGGCCACGAGGGGCGTGTCGACGCCGAGGGCGCCGAGCTTGGTGGCGCCGCCGGGAGTGCCGAGCGGCTCGTCGCGGCCGGGCAGCGTCTCGGCGAAGAACCTCGCGTTGTCCTCGCGGTAGGGCTCCAGGGACGCGGGCAGGTCGTCCTCGTAGTAGATCGCCTCCACCGGGCAGACCGGTTCGCAGGCACCGCAGTCGACGCACTCGTCCGGATGGATGTAGAGCGAGCGCTCGCCCTCGTAGATGCAGTCGACCGGGCACTCGTCGACGCAGGCGCGGTCCATCACGTCGATGCACGGCTCACCGATCACGTAGGTCACGGCAGGTCTCCTCAGCGGCGTTGTCGGCGCCCCCTATTTTGCACTACTGTTCTTGTATAAACAAACCAAGGCTGGATAAATCCAGGGAGGCGGATTCGGTGAGCACGACGCAGGAGCCGGTGCCGGCGCTGACCCGGCTGCTCTCGCGCGCGGTCCGCGCGCTCGGCCGGGCGGGCCACCCCGTCGACGCGAGCCGGCTCGCCGCGGACGGGTGGGCGGTGCTCCGCCACGACCATCCGGGCGAGGCCGAGCGGCTCAACGGCGTCCTGCACTACCTGGCCCGCCTGCCCGGGAACGACCCTGCGAAGGAGACCCGCATGACCGCTGAGGACCGTCCGCTCGACGTCCGCTCCGAGGCCCCCGCGCGCCGCCACACGCTCATCTTCGAGACGTGGCAGTCGCTGGGCGACGGGGAGGGCTTCGTGCTCATCAACGACCACGACCCGAAGCCGCTCTACTACCAGTTCGCCGCCGAGCACGACGGGGAGTTCACCTGGGACTACCTGGAGCAGGGGCCGGAGACGTGGCGCGTCCGCATCGGCCGCACCGCCGCCGCCTAGCGCGGCCGGGGCGGCCCGGTCGCCGGGCCGCCCCTCCCCGCCGGTCAGGCCCGCGCGCCCTGGCACACCCAGCCGTCGGGCGTCCGGCCGGCGGCGAGGAAGCCGTGCAGGTGCTCGGCCGCCTCGGGCGACAGCACCGCGTCGGCCTGCGGGTAGAGGATCGGCTCCTCCTTGGAGTTGTGCCGGTCCAGCATGGCGAGCAGCTCCTCGCAGCGGCGCCCGGCCGCGTCGGCGGCCGCCCCCTCGGCGAGCTCGGCCTCCAGCCCGTCCATCGCCCGCCACAGCTCGCCGTGCTCGCGCAGCATGACGAAGACCGGCGCCATCAGGCCCGCGTCGCGCAGCGGCGGGAACAGGAACTCCTCTTCGAGGTAGATGTGGCGGCGCAGCGCCTCCAGCGCCCGCTTGAGCGGCGCGGTGTCGGGCGCGCCCTCCGCCAGGCCGGCGGTGAAGGTCTCGATCCCCTCGTCGATCTCGCGGTGCTCGCGCTCCAGCGCCGCGGACAGCGTCTCGCTCCCCATGCTCGTCTCCCTCGTTCGTCCGGACTCTCCTCGTTTTTATACAACACCATCTGTAAAAAATGGGGGCGGCCGGTCCGAGCGGCCGCCGCCCCGGCCGAACCGAAGCGCCGCCGAGGAAGCCGCGGCGCGGGTCCCCGACGGAAAGGACATGCGCCATGAGCAAGCACGGCGACGCCGAGCCGGCCGCCCAGGCCGGCCAGGTGACGGCATGGCTCGCCGACACCCCCGACACGCAGCTGCTCCGCGAGATGCTGCGGGAGGTCCTCGACCCGGAACTCGGCGTCAACATCATCGATCTCGGCCTCGTCTACGACGTCGGCGTGACCGACGGGGTGGCGCAGGTGCGGATGACGATGACCACGCCCGCCTGCCCGCTCAGCGGCTACTTCGAGGACACGATCCGCGCCGCGCTGTGGGGCGCGCCCGGCGTCCGCGACGTCGAGACGCAGATCGTGTGGGATCCGGTCTGGGAGCCGGACATGATGACCGACGAGGCGAAGCAGATGCTCGGCTGGCGCGGGTGACCGCCCGTCCGGAACCTGCGACTCTGGAGGCGTGCGCATCGTCATCATCGGCGCGGGGATCATCGGCGCCGCCCTGGCCGACCGGCTCGCCCGCGACTCCGGTACGGCCGGGGTGACACTGGTCGAACAGGACCGGCCCGGCGCCGGGACGTCCGGTGCGAGCTTCGCCTGGCTCAACGCCAACGACCCGGGCGACCCCGCCTACCACGCGTTTCGCGTCGCGGCGCTGCGGACCTGGCGCCGCCTGGCCGCCGGGTTCGGCGACCCCGGGTGGTTCCGCGTCACGGGCAACACCGCCTGGGCCGTCGCCGACCGGGCCAAGGCCGAGCTGACCGACCGGGTCGAGCGGCTCTCCGACCTCGGCTACGCCGCCTCGCTGATCACCGAGGCCCGCCTGCGGGACCTCGAACCGGCCGTGCGCCCGGCCCCCGGAGCCGTTATCGCCCACTACCCCGACGAGGGGTACGTGCACGGCGCGGACGCGGTCGCCGCCCTGGTCGGCCGGGCCCGCGGCAACGGGGCGCGGCTGATCACCGGAACGCCCGCGACCCGGCTCACCCAGCGCGGCGACCGCGTCACCGGCGTCCGGCTGGGCACCGGCGAGGACCTCGGCGCCGACCTCACGATCTGCGCGGCGGGCCGGCGCAGCCCCGCCCTGCTCGCCACCGCCGGCCTCGGCCTCCCCCTGGTGGACGCCGAGGCACCGGGGTCGGACGCGCCCGGCCTCACCGCAACGACCGGACCGGCGCCCGGCCTGATCAACGGCGTCGTCCACTCCCCCGGCATCGACGTGCGTCCCGCGCCGGGTCGCGGGCTGATGCTGGAGGCCGGCGACCTGGACGCCGCGACCGACCTCGGCACGCCGCCCTCGGAACTGGACGCCCGCGCCGCCGAACTCCTCGCCCGCGCCCGCGCGCTCATCCCCGCCCTCACCGCGCGCATCGAAGAGGTGCGCCGCTGCGTCCGGCCGCTGCCCGCCGACGGCCGCCCGCTGATCGGACGCCACGCTCCGGGCCTCTACACCGCCGTCACCCACAGCGGCATGACCCTCGGCCCCCACCTGGCCGACCTCATCGCCGCCGACCTCCACGAGGACGAGCCTTCGCTCGCGCCCTACCGGCCCGACCGCCGCTGACGCCGGGGCCGGGTTGGCTACTCTGGGACTGACAGGCCGGGACGACGCGGCGCGGTCCCCATCACTCCGCGAATTTCGGCAGGTGCGTTCGGTGAAGGATGTTGTCGTGGTACACGTGGGCAGGATCGCGCGGTTCGACGAGGTTCGCGGATACGGGTTCATCACCCCCGACGAGGGCGGTCCCGACGTCTTCGTGCACGTGAACGACCTGAACGACGACAAGAGCCTCATCACCACGGGGACGTCCGTCGAGTACGAGCTCATCGACGGCGAGCGCGGCCTGAAGGCGTTCGACGTCAGCATCATCGGCGACCGCGCGCCGTCCTTCGCCCCCGCCGGCCGCCCCTCCGCCTCCTCACCGGACGACGAGGGCCTGTGCGACGTCCTCACCACGACGGAGCTGCGCGCCGAACTGACCGAGCTGATCCTGGAGAGCGCCCCCGACCTGACCGGCGCCCAGCTCCTCAAGCTCCGCGACAGCCTCCTGAGCTTCGCCCGCAAGCACGGCTGGAGCGAAGACTAACCCCGCCCTCCCCGCCCCACGGGGATCGACCACGCCCCCGGCCCGGCTCCTCGCCGTCCGTGCGGGGAGGGGGCTTTCAGGCTGCGGCGTCTTCGGGGGCTGGGGGGTCGCCGGCCGTGCGGGAGCGGACGAGGCGGGCCAGCCACCAGCTGAAGACGCTGAGGGCCACGAGACCGGTCGGCGCGATCCACACCAGCGGGGAACCGGGCTCGCGCAGCGCGTCGCCGAGGCCGGTGTAGACGAGCGTGCCGGGCACGATGCCGAGGGCGGTCCCGGTGATGTAGGGGGCGAAGCGGATCCCGGCCACCCCGGCCCCGTAGTTCACCGCGCCGAACGGGAACACCGACGCCATGCGCAGGACGAGGACGGACTCGAAGGCCCTGCGCGACAGGAAGGCGTCCAGGCGGGCGAGCCGTCCCGAACCGGTGTAGCGGGCCACGGCAGGGCGTCCCAGGAGGCGGGCCAGGCCGAAGGACAGCGCCGCGCCGGCCGTCGCCCCCACGAGCACCGCGAGCGTGCCGACGCCGACGCCGAACAGCGCTCCGGCGGAGGCGTTCAGCACCGAACCGGGCACCAGCGCCACCACCGCCAGGACGTAGCACAGCGCGAACACCAGCGGCCCCCACAGGCCGAGCGACTCGACCCAGTCGCTGACGTGGCCCCAGAGCGCGCCGCCGGTCAGCGCCACCAGCACGCCGACCCCGAGCAGCACCGCGGCCAGGGCCAGCAACCTCGCGAGCGGTCCACGCGATCGCCCGGCCGGGGGCGCCGCAGACGGATCGTGGCTCATGGGGGCTCCCGCGAAGACGCTTTAGGTGTGCTCCCCCATTTCAGCGGAACCACGCCCGTATCCCAAGTACCGGTTCCGGCCGCGCCTGGCCGCGATGGTGATCCCGGTCAGCAGGACGCAGATCGCTGCGAACGCGGCGATCACCGCGGCGACCCCCAGACGCGATGCCCCGAGCGGGAGCAGCAGGATCGCGGTGACGCAGCCCGCGACCGCGGCGGGATGGGCGAGGGGCTCGGCCACGACCGACGCGTGGACGAGCCAGAGCAGGCAGAGGAACACGCTGAGAGGGATCCCGACGGCGTAGCAGATCGCCGCCGGGGACGCAGCGACGCCGTGCCCGGTCTGCTCGACCGCGACCTCCAGGCCGGCGCCGAGCGCCGCGAGGGACGTGAAGATGCCGTAGTGGCCGTACCCCCACAGGTAGGAGCGGTGGCGGCGGTCCCTGAGCCCGTCCCCGGCCGGCGCCAGGAAGTAGAGCCACCACAGCGCGAACAGGACGACCAGCCCGGACACGGCGATCAGGAGGAACGGGCCGCCGACCTCCGTCTCCTCCAGGGCCCCCTCGACGCCGCGGGTCGCGGCGAGGACGCTCTCGCCGAGCAGGATGATCGTGAAGAGGCCGTAGCGCTCGGCGATGTGGTGCGGGTGCCAGGCGGTGGGCGCCGCCCGCTCCGCCCATGGCGGCACCGCCAGTTCGAGGAGCACCAGCCCCGCGAAGACCGGCACCAGCGCGGAGGAGGGGAGGACGCCGATCTCGGCGAACAGCAGGCGCAGCAGCCACCCCACCTGCAGCAGGGAGATGCCCGCGGCGTAGCGGAACGCGGTGCGGCGGCCCGCCGGGTCCTCGATGCCGGCCCGCAGCCACTGCGCGCCCAGCCCGATCCTCATGATCAGGTATCCGAACGTGACGCCGCGGTAGTCGTCGTGGTCGACGGCGGCCGGCACCCCGGCGGCGAGGACCAGCACCCCGGCCATCTGCACCATGGTCAGCAGCCGGTAGGCGACGTCGTCGGTGTCGTAGGACGAGGCGAACCAGGTGAAGTTCATCCAGGCCCACCACACCGCGAAGAAGACCTGGAGGAACGGGACGATCCCGTCGGCGGCGCGGCCCTCGGCGATGTCGTGGGCGAATCGCGCCGTTACGGCCGCGACTGCGATCACGAAGGTCAGGTCGAACAGCAGTTCCAGCGGGCTCGCGGCGCGGTGCGGCTCGTCGATCCGGCGGGCGCTCATCCGCACGCGGAGCCTGATCCCGGCGCCTGCCGCGGGCGGGGGCGGGTCGCGGTCCATCCCCCCATCATCGTGCACGGGCATCAGGACGGCGGGCGGGCGACGGCGTGCACCAGCTGCATCGACAGCCGCCCGGAGGCGAACAGGCGGGACAGCCGCTCGCTCTGCCGGACCGCCAGCCGGTAGGCGCGGTCGCCGCGGTGCCGGGCCGCGACGACCGCGGCCACCCGCTCGGCGCGGCGCGACCAGGCCAGCGGCGCGTCGCCGGGCCGGTCGATCTGTTCGACCGGCTCGAACCCCGCGCCGTCCAGCGATGCGGACAGCTCCGCCTGGGTGGGGAAGCGGTTGCCGTCCGGGGCCGCGAAACCGGTCGCGCCCCGGGCGACGACCACCAGCAGCCCCAGCGGCGCGCCGGGCGCCAGGACCCGGTGGACCTCGCGGAGGACGGCGCCCTCGTCCGGGACGGTGTCCAGCACCCCCAGGCACCAGGCGGCGTCGACCGAGCCGGTCCGGAGCGGGATCCGGGCGGCGTCCGCGGTGACGACCGGGAGCCCGAACATCCGGGCGGCGGCCCGGCACGCGACCGGCCTCCGCTCCAGCAGGACCGGCCGGACTCCGAACCGCTCCGCCGCCCACGCCGCCGGGCCGCCCGCCCCGGCGCCGACGTCCAGCAGCGCGGCCCCGGCGGTCAGCTCGCACGCCTCCGCCAGCCAGGCCAGCGCCGCCGGGCTCGCGCTGCCCCGGCAGGCGGCCGGGATCGCGTGCCGCTCGCCGAGGGCCTCCACCGCGTCCGCCGTCCAGCCGGCGACGTCGTCGAACTCGGCGAGCATCGCCGCCGCGGTCACGCCCAGTCTCTGTAGCGGACCGTGCCGAGGACGGCGTCGCCGAGCGGGACCAGGCTCCGCTCCTCGACCTCGGCGCCGAAGTAGAGCGCGTGCGGGTCCGTGACCACCTCGCGCGGGTCGTCCCAGGCGGCCAGCGCGTCCCGGAAGAACTCGTCCATCCGGAACCGCTCGGGCCCGGCGATCTCGACCCGCCCGTTCAGCGGCGCGCCCATCGCGGCCGCGGCGACCTGCCGGGCGACGTCGTCGCCGGCCATCGGCTGGTACAGCACCGGCGCCATGTGCACGGCGTTGTCCCGGGTGGCGTCGTCGGCGATGGCCCTGGTGAACTCGAAGAACTGCGTGGCGTGCACGATCGAGTACGGGACCTGCGACTTCTGGATCAGGTTCTCCTGGGCGAGCTTGGCGCGGAAGTAGCCGCGTTCCGGCGGCCGGTCGGTCCCGACGATCGACAGCCCGACGTGGTGGCCGACGCCCGCGGCCGCCTCCGCGGCGAGCAGGTTGCCGGTCGAGGTCTCGAAGAAGTCCAGGACGGCGGCGTCCTCGAACGACGGCGAGTTCGCCACGTCCACCACGGCCGACGCCCCGGCGAGGACGTCCGCGAGGCCCTCCCCGGTCAGCGTGTTCACGCCCGTGTTGGGCGAGGCCGCCACGGCCTCGTGGCCGTGCTCGCCCAGCGCCGACACGACCTTCGAGCCGATCAGGCCGGTGCCGCCGATTACCACGATCTTCATGCCGAGATCCCTTCTGTTCGCCGGGCGCCCTGCGCCGTCCGGCCGCCGTCGAGGACGGGGCGGTCCCGCCGCCCCGTGTGACAGCCCAACTGTCACCGTCCGCGGGCCCGGGGGCACCAGGGTGGATCACTGGCCCCCTCCCTGGGCTCTGTTCATCCCCGGCTCAGGGCGGCGAACACCCCCGCGGCCCGTCACTGTCCGTCGTAGACGAGCAGCCCGTCGTCACGCAGCCTCGCCCCGGACGTGGGCGGATGCTCGGTGAGGCGCCCGTCGTGGGCGAGGTGCAGGACGGGGCGGCCGCGCGCCAGGACGGCGAAGTCGGCGATGATCCGGCGGTGGCACCGCCACCACACCGACTCGCTGCACATGACGGCCGTGCGGGCCCGCCCGGCCTCCCGGAGCAGTTCGTCCATCGCGTCCGCGAACTCGGGGCTGCGGGTGTGGCCCGCGTACCCGCGGAAGGAGTCGTTGCGCCAGAACGTGTCGGGCGAGTCGGGGGCGACCCGGCGGAAGCCGCCCAGGCGCTTCTCCCAGCGGTAGGCGATGCCCTCGGCCGGAAGCCATTCCTCCAGGGCGCCGCGGTGGACGTCGGGGTTGCGGCGGCTGCCCGGCGCGGTGCGGACGTCCACGACCGACCGCACCCCGGCCCCGCGCAGCAGGCGCGCCAGCTCCGCGCGCCCCGCCGTACCGTGACCGAACGTGACCAGCGGCTCCACATCTCCGGCATTCCCCTGAAGGGCGGGCAGATGCGAGCGCCGCCGGCCCCGGGCGGGGCCGGCGGCTTGAGGAGGGGCGGTCAGCTCGCGTTCACGGCCACGTCGTCGACGACGAAGCTCGTGTAGAGGGCGACGTCCTCCGTGCCGGAGAACGAGAGCGTGACGGTCCTGCCCGCGTAGGCGGAGGCGTCGATGCTCTTCTGGACGTAGCCGGAGTTGGCGTCGAGGTTGGAGAAGGCCGCGACGGTGTCGCCGCCGAGCTTCACGGTGAAGGTGTCGTAGGGCGTCACGGCGGTGGTCTCCGCCGTGTCGATGTGGACGTAGAAGGTCAGCGTCGCCGTGCAGCCGGCCGGGATCGTCACCGACTGCGCCGCCGAGTCGGTGTGGGACCGGCCGTAGCCGTCGAACCAGGCGTAGTGCGTCCCGGTGCGGGCGCTCTCGCCGTCACTGTTGGACGACACGACGCCGGACGTGGTGCTCCACGGTGAGGTGCCGTTCTCGAACCCGCCGTTGGACACCTTGTCGCCCGGCGACGAGCAGCCGCCGCCCGGCGGGTTGACCGTCCAGGTGAAGGAGGCCGAGCCGGAGAGGCCGGACGCGTTCGTCGCGGTGACGGTGACGGTGCTGGTGCCCGCCGTGGTCGGGGTGCCGGAGACGACCCCGCTGGACGCGTTGATCGACAGCCCGGCCGGCAGCCCGGTCGCGCTGTAGGTGAGGGTCCCGCCGTTCGGGTCGGTGGCGTGGATAGCCAGGTTCACCGCAGTGCCGACCGTGCTCGTCTGGTCGCCGGGGTCGGTGACGCGCGGGTTGTCGCCCTGGCCGGGGCATTCGCCCGGCACCGGGTCGGACCCGGTGACGTTGACCGCCGCCCAGGCGGCCATGACGGTGTTGTACTCGGCGCAGTGCGCGCCGTACAGGTCGGCGGCCGCCTTCAGCGAGTCGACGCGGGCGTCGCCGTAGTCCTCGTTGCTGTTGGCGTAGGACGCGAGGGCCTTGAACCAGATCTTGGCGGCCTTGTCGTTGCCGATCCCGGTGACCGTGGAGTTGTTGCAGGTGGGGCTGTTGCCGTACCCGTGGTCGCCGCTGCCGACGGCGGTGAGGAAGAACCAGTGGTTCAGCGGGCCCATCGAGTAGTGCGGGTCCAGGCCGCCGTTGCGGCTGTCCCAGCAGTTGGGCGACCGGCCGTCCAGCGACGGGTTGTACATGTACCGGAGCGGGTCGCCGTTCCCGAAGATGTCGATGAGCTCGCCCATGGTGTAGTCGGGCTTGTCCACGGGGTTGTCGGCGTAGAACTCCACCATCGTCCCGAAGATGTCGCTGGTGCCCTCGTTCATCCCGCCGGTCTCGCCGTTCTCGCCCCAGCCGACGATGGCGCCGCTCACGCCGTGGCTCATCTCGTGCCCGGCGACGTCGATCTCGACCAGCGGCCTGGCGTTGTTCTCGCCGTCGCCGTAGGTCATCTGGGCGCCGTCCCAGAAGGCGTTGACGTAGGCGTTGCCGTAGTGGGTGCGGGAGGGGACGCCGCTGCCGTCGCCGAAGATGCCGTTCCGGTCGTGGACGTTCTTGAAGTAGTCGTACGTCATGGCGGCGCCGTAGTGCGCGTCCACGCCCGCGGAGGCCGGGTCGGAGTTGCTGCCGTTGCCGAACTCGCCGGTGGAGTTGCTGAAGGTGGTGCCGGTCCCGGACGTGCGGTGGTTCAGGTTGGTCGTGAACCCGTTGCCGTGCGAGGGGTCCCGCATCGTCCAGGTTCCGGCGGACTGGGTCAGGTCGAGGTTGACGGTGCCCACGTAGAGGCCGTGTCCGGTGCCCTGGGTGAGGGCGGCCCGGACGGGGGCGGCGGGGGCCGACCGCAGGCCGGACGGCGCGAACGTGTGGACCTCGTCGGTGCTCTGGATCACCCGGCCCTTCCGCGCGTCCACCATGACGTGCAGCCGGCTGGGCGTCTGGTCGGCGCGGACCCCGGTGACGACGGTCTGCCACACGAGCGCGGCCGACCGGCCCTGCGCCCTGATCGCGAGCTTGGGCTTCGAGACGGCCGAGACCGTGCCCTTGAGCTGCTCGCGCGCGAGCCGGGCGGCGGCCGGCGCGCTCACCGAGGGCGTCGTGCTGATCTTGCCGGCGGTGTCGGACGCGGTCTCCAGCGCGCTGTAGGAGCCGTCCGGCTTGAGGTGGACGACGAGGTCGCCGCCGTAGACGGGGAGGCCGCGGTAGGTGCGGTCGAACCGGACATCGGCGGAGCCGTCGCGGTCGACGGTCACCGACCTGACCTTGAACTTGTGCCCGCTGACGCGGTGCGCGCGGCCCGGATGCGCCGCGATGGCCTTCTTGGCCTTGCCGACCGCCCGCTTGCGGACGGACGGGGACGGGTCGAGCGTGAAGGGCGCGTCCGTGAAGGCGGAGCGCCCTGCCGGCTGGCGGGGACGGGGCGGGGCCTGCGGGGTGGCCGCGGCCTGCGGGGCTGCTGCGACGCCGGTCAGCGCGACGAGTGCCGCCGCCGACGTGGCGATCGCGAGGGTCCGTTGGGACATGGGGGTGGATGTCCTTTCACCACTGAAGAGGGAGCCCGTGGTGACGGGGGGGCGGACGTCCGGACGCGCCGGCGGGCCGCTCCTTTCGCTGCGCTTTCCGTTGCACCGCGCATCCCGGACAAGCGCGAGTGTGAGGAGGTGGGAGCGGTTTAAGAAGCCTGGCTAAGCATGTATAGGGAAATCCCTATACGTCGGGATCCGGGGGGCGTCAGCGGCCGGAGACGGCGAGCCGGGCGACGTCCACCCGGGAGCGGACGCCGAGCTTGCGGAACGTCCGGGTGAGCGCGGCCTCGACGGTCTTGGTGCTGAGGAACAGCCGGGCGGCGATCTCCCGGTTGGTGGCGCCTTCGGCGACCAGGACGGCGACCCTGCGCTCGACGTCGGTGAGCACGCCGAGCGGGTCGTCGCCGGCCGCCCGGTGCACCGGCGCGGCGTGGTCGAGCCGCCGCAGCTCGGCCTGGGCGCGGTCCAGCCAGGGCCGCGCCTCCGCCTTGGCGAAGACGCCGCGCGCCCGCAGCAGGTCGGCGCGGGCGCGGCGCGGGTCGTCCCGCCGGGCGCGCAGCGCGCCCAGCTCCAGCCACGCCCGGCCCTCCTCCAGCCGATAAGGGAGGGCCTGGAGAAGCTCCACCGCGCTGAGCAGCCCGCGCTCTGCGGCGTCGAGGTCACCTTCGGCGGCGCGGACGAGCGCGGCCGAGCGCTCCAGGACGGCGAGGACGCCGCGGCGCCCCAGCCTGGCGGCCCGCGCCCTGGTCTCGGCGACCAGCGCGGCCGCCTCCCCAGGCCGCCCGACGGCGACGAGCGCGTCGGCGAGGTCGGCGTGCCAGCGGCGTAGCGAGGGATCGCCGAGGCCCTGCGCGGTCTCCATCGTCCGGACCTGCCCCAGCACCCGCGACGCCGCGGCCGCGTCGCCCAGCTGCAGCCGGACGAGGCCCTCCGCGTGCAGCGCCCGCGGCAGGAACAGCTGGTCGCCGTCGTCCGCGCTGTGCTGGACGGCCTGCTCCGCGGCGGAGAGCGCCCGCCCGAGATCGCCGCCGGCCGCCTCCGCGAGCGCCATCGCGTACCACGAGGGCCCCTGGCTGAGCCCCGAGTCCTCGGCCAGTTCGAGGCTCTGCCGGGCCGCGCCGAGCGCCTGCCGGCAGCGGCCCTGGTAGATCTCGACCTGGGTCATGCAGTACAGGCACACGCACAGGCTCTCCACCACGCCGCGCTGGCGGACACTGTAGATCAGCGACCGCAGCTCGGCCCGCGCCTCCTTCACCCGGTCGTGCATCAGGTGGTGCCGGTGCTTGAGGTAGACGGGGCCGTTGTGGTGCCACCTCACGTGCGGTTCCTGCGGGTCGGCCAGCGCCCTGCGCAGTGTCCGCTCGGCGTCCGGGTGCCCGAGGAAGAGCTCGATGTTCGCCTGCTTGGCCAGCGCGAACAGCTCGGTGGCGCGGTCCCCCGCGAGCGCGGCCAGCTCGGCGGAGCGGCGGGCGTGCACGTGCGCGGCCTCGGCGGAGCCCCGCACCATCCACGCCCGCCAGCTCAGCCTGTAGTGCAGCGGCGCGAGCAGCGACGGGTCGCCGCGCGCGTCCTCCATCGCCTTGGGGAAGACCTCCTCCACCTCGGCGAGGGCCTGGCCGGAGGAGTCCAGGACGACGATCCAGGCGCGGACCCGCTCGGCGGGCCGCGCCGTCGTCTCCAGGACGCGGCGGGCGATCCGCCGGGCGAGCGGGTAGTCGCCCGCCGCCACGGCGTCCTCGGCGGCGCGCAGCCGCCGGCCGACCGCCGCGTCCCCGGCCTCCTCGGGCGTGTGGTCGGCGGCCAGCTCGCCGAGCTGGGCGGCGGTGGACAGCCCGCCGCGGCGGCGCGCCACGGCCGCGGCCTCCTCCAGCGTGCCGGCGATCCGCCGGTCGCGGCCGGAGGTCAGCCGGGCCAGGTGCAGCGCGCGCTCCACCGGGTCGCGCACCGCCTGGGACAGCGCCCGGTGCACCGCCTTCCGCTCGGTGGTCTCGGCCTCCGCGTAGATGACCGCCGACAGCAGCGGATGGGTGAAGCGGACCGCCCCGGCGGGGTCCACCTCCACGATGCCCCGCCGCTCGGCCTCGGCGAGGTCGGCGCGGCCCGTCCGGCGCAGCAGGCCGACCGACGGCCGGGACGCGGCGCTGGCCATGAGGAGCGTCTCGCGGGTGGCGGGCGGCAGCGCGGCCACCCGTTCGCGGATCAGCGTCGAGAGGCTCTGCGGGATGGGCGGGTCGTCGGCCTCCGGGTGCTCCAGGACGCTGCGGGCGAGCTCCACCGCGAAGAACGGGTTCCCGCCGCTGACCTCGTGGATCCGGGCGAGCCGCGACCGCGGCCAGCTCCGGCCGAACCGGTGGCCGAGCAGGACGCCCAGCTCGGCGGCCGACATGGGCGGCACCCGCACCGTCAGCGCCGGCTTCGGGCACAGCGCGGCCGCGTCCCGCCACCGGCCCCCGTCCTCGCCCGCCGCCGGTCCGGGCCGGGCGGAGGCGGCGATCCGGAGCCGCGGCGCCAGCCCGGCCGCGCGCCGCGCCACGAAGGCCAGCAGCTCCCCGGACGGGCGGTCCAGCCACTGGGCGTCGTCGACCAGCACCAGCCCGGGCCGGTCGGCGCATAACATGCGGAAGGCGTGCAGGACGCCCAGCCGGAGGTTCAGCAGGTCCCGCTCCCCCGTGGGGACGTCGTGCAGCAGCAGCGCGGACCGCAGCGCGTCCCGCTCGGGTGCGGGCAGGCGGCCCGCGACCTCGCCGACCGCCTGCGAGATCAGGTCGATGAGGCCGAGGAACGGCAGGTGGCGCTCGGTCTCGGCGGGGCAGCAGGCGAAGATCCGGTAGCCGGCCGCCGCGTGCTCGTCCGCCAGCAGCGACAGCAGCGTCGACTTGCCGATCCCGACGGGGCCGAGCAGCAGGACGCCGCCGCCCCCGGCGAGGTGGCCGCGCACCTCGCCCAGCACGTCCGCCCTGCCCATCGCGTTCTTCCCGGCCGGCTGGACCCCATGCGTCATGTGCGGCCTCCGAACGCCGGTGCGGCGATGAACCCGCCGCGGACGGTAAACCTCTCCGCAACCCCCGTCAAGATCCCGTGAAGGGGTGCGGCGCGGGCCGCCGGGGCGGGTCCGGAGCCGGCCCCGGGACCGGCCGGACGGCCCCGCGCCCGGCGCCCGGCGGCCGGGGAGAAGGCGGCCGCGCGGACGAGGAGCGCAGGTCACATACTCGGCCGGTTCCCGGGGTACGGCCCTCCTGACAACGGCCGGTCGACGGGGGGAGCATGGATCACGCCCGGGAGGAGGAGCCCGGCCGGCTGACGCTTGAGGTCTTCGACCGCGCGCCGGTCGGCGTCCTGGTCACGCGCGGCCCCGACCACCGCCTCGTCTACGCCAACGCCGCCTACCGCGAGACCTTCGGGGAGCGCCCGCTCGGGCGGCCGATCCGGGAGGCGTTCGGCGACCTCGTCCAGCGGGACTACCTCGACCTGTTCGACCGCGTGCTGAGCACCGGCAGGCCGATCAACGTCGCCGAGGCGCCGGTGAGCCTGGTCTTCCCCGGCGTCGGCCGCGAGGCGCGCTACTTCTCCTTCAGCCTCTCCCGGTACGGCGACGGCACGCCCGGGGTCCTGGCGGTCAGCGCCGACGTCACCGAGCAGGTCATGGCGGCCCGCCGGGCGGGGGAGATGGCGGAGACTCGGCGCCGGCTGCTGCACCGGTTCCAGAGCCTCGTCCAGGTGAGCGCGGAGATCGTGTGGGTGACGAGCCCGCAGGGCAGCCCGATCGAGCCGAGCCCCGGATGGGAGCGGGTGACCGGGCAGACCTGGGAGGAGTACCAGGGCACGGGCTGGCTGCGGGTCGTGCACCCCGACGACCGCGAAGCGACCCTGCGGTCCTGGAACGAGGCGCAGCGCACGGCCCGGCCGTGGCGGCACGTCTACCGGCTGCGGACCGTGCAGGGCGCGTACCGGCATTTCGAGGTCCACGCCACGCCGGTGTACGAGGACGGCACCGTCGTGGAGTGGGTCGGCACCTGCACCGACGTCGAGAAGGAGTGGGCGCGGCGCCGCCGCCAGGAGATCCTCGGCCGCGCGGCCGTCGCGATCGCCGAGCACAGCGACCTGCGGAAGATGCTCGGCGCGCTGGCGGACGTGCTCGTCCCCGAACTCGCCGACGGCTGCGGCGTGTTCCTGCTGCCCGACATCGGCGAACGCCCCGAGGGCGCTCCCGTCCTCGCCCGCCGCATCGCCACCGCCGCGCGGCCGGGGCTGCCGACGCGGCTCACGCTCGGCGAGGAGTGGTTCGCCGCCGACAGCGAGTTCGTCCGGATGGTCCGGCGGCGCCGCCCGATGCGGCTCACGTTCCCGCACGGGCGGCCCCCCGAGAACCTGCTGCCCGGGAGCAGCGTGCAGTGGATGAGCCAGGCGGGCGCCCACAGCGCGATGCTGCTCCCGGTCGTCGTGGACGGCGCCGTCGCGGCCGTGGTGACCGCGTCCAGGTGCGGCGACCGGCCGCCGCTGAGCGAGGACGACGTGGCCCTGGTGCGCCAGATGTTCGACCACGCGCACGACGCGCTGACCACCGCCATGCGCTTCCAGCGCACCCAGCGGGTCTCCCTCGCCCTCCAGCACAGCCTCCTGGCCGAGCCGCCCGAGGTGCCCGGCCTCGACATCGCCGCCCGGTACCGGCCCAGCCCGGCCGCCGCCGAGGTGGGCGGCGACTGGTACGACTCGTTCGTGCTCCGCGACGGCACCACCGTCCTGGTCATCGGAGACGTGGCCGGGCACGACCTGTCCGCCGCCGTCGACATGGGCCAGATCAGGAACATGCTGCGGGGCCTGGCGGTCGACCGCGAGGAGCCGCCGGGCGACATCCTGCGCCGGCTGAACACCGCGATGGCGATCCTGTCGCCCGACAGCACCGCCACCTGCGTCCTCGCCCGCGTCGAGGGCTCCGGGACGCAGGGACGGCGGCTCCACTTCGGCGTGGCCGGCCACCCGCCGCCGCTCCTGGTCACGGCCGACGGCGGCGCCCGCCTGCTGGACGAGGCCGTCAACCCCCTGCTCGGCCTGCTCGTCGACCAGCCCTACGTCAGCGCGGTGGAGCCCCTGCCGCCCCGCTCCACCCTCCTCCTCTACACGGACGGCCTGATCGAGCACCCCGGCGAGAACCTGGACGTGGGCCTGGACCGGCTCTGCCGCAAGGCCGCCGAACTGGCCACCGCTCCCCTGGCGGCCTTCTGCGACGGCGTCCTCACCGGCCTCCCCGTCACCGGCGCCGACGACATAGCGGTCATCGCCCTGCGCGTCCCGGAGTGACCGCGGCCCCCTTTTGCAGGTTTCCCACAACTGCGGGCGCTCAGCGTGCGATGTCTGCGACATGGCGCTACGGGCCGGTAGGCGGAAAGGTTGCACCGTCGGGGGGCACCGTCCCGCGGTGTGCAGTGGTCTACAGGAGGGCTCGGTCGGGTGTTCAGTCGTGTCGCCATCGTCAACCGCGGTGAGGCCGCCATGCGCCTCATCCACGCCGTACGGGACCTCGCCGCCGAGACCGGCGCGAGGATCGAGACGGTCGCGCTGTACACCGACGTCGACCGCACCGCCACCTTCGTCCGCGAGGCCGACCTGTCCTACGATCTCGGTCCCGCGTCGGCGCGGCCGTACCTCGACCTGGAGGTGCTGGAGCGCGCGCTGGCCGAGACGGGGGCCGACGCGGCGTGGGTCGGCTGGGGGTTCGTCGCCGAGGACCCGGCGTTCGCGGAGCTGTGCGAGAAGACCGGCGTCACGTTCGTCGGGCCGAGCGCCGAGGCCATGCGCCGGCTCGGCGACAAGATCGGCGCGAAGCTGATCGCCGAGGAGGTCGGCGTGCCGGTGGCGCCGTGGAGCCGCGGCGCGGTGGGCACGCTGGAGGAGGCGCTCGACGCGGCGGCCCGGATCGGCTACCCGCTGATGCTGAAGGCGACCGCGGGCGGCGGCGGGCGCGGCATCCGCGTCATCACCACCGAGGCCGAGCTGGCGGACGCCTACGAGCGCACCAGCCAGGAGGCCGCGCGGGCGTTCGGCAGCGGCGTCGTGTTCCTGGAGCGCCTGGTCACCGGCGCGCGGCACGTCGAGGTCCAGGTGATCGCGGACGGCGAGACCGCGTGGGCGCTCGGCGTGCGCGACTGCTCGGTGCAGCGCCGCAACCAGAAGGTCATCGAGGAGTCGGCGTCGCCGGTGCTGAGCGCGGCGCAGGCCGCCGAGCTGAAGGCGTCGGCCGAGCGGCTCGCCGTCGCGGTCGGCTACCGGGGCGCGGCCACCGTCGAGTTCCTCTACCACCCCGGCGACCGGCTGTTCGCGTTCCTTGAGGTCAACACCCGGCTGCAGGTCGAGCACCCGATCACCGAGTGCACGACCGGGTTCGACCTCGTCCGGGCGCAGCTGCACGTGGCGGCCGGCGGCCGGCTGGAGGGCGAGCCGCCGGTGGAGCGCGGGCACGCCGTCGAGGCCCGGCTGAACGCCGAGGACCCCGACCGCGACTTCGCGCCCGCACCCGGCCGCATCGCCCGGCTGGACCTGCCCGCCGGGCCGGGCATCCGGGTGGACACCGGGGTCCGGGAGGGCGACACCATCCCCGCCGACTTCGACTCGATGATCGCCAAGATCATCGCGCACGGCCGGGACCGGGACGAGGCGCTCGGCCGGCTGCGCCGGGCGATGGCGCAGACCACCGTGATCATCGAGGGCGGCGCGACGAACAAGAGCTTCGTGCTCGACCTGCTCGACCGCCCCGAGGTGGTCGGCGCGAGCGCCGACACCGGCTGGATCGACCGCGTCCGCGCCGAGGGCGGCCTCGTCTCCCACCGGCACTCCGCGGTCGCGCTCGCCGCCGCCGCCATCGAGGCGTACGAGGAGGGCGAGGCCGCCGCCCGGCAGCGGCTGCTGGCCACGGCGTCCGGCGGGCGCCCGCAGGTGCGGCACGAGAGCGGACGGCCGCTGGACCTGAAGCTGCGCGGCGCCGGCTACCGGGTGCGGGTGGCGCGGGTCGGCGCGCAGCGGTTCCGCGTCGCCATCGAGGCGGGCGAGGACGTGCGCACCGCCGACGTCGAGCTCGACCGCTTCGACCGGTACAGCGGGCAGATCACCGTCAACGGCGTCCGGTACCGGCTGCTCACCGGCACGCACGGCCCGGTCCACCTGGTCGAGGTGGACGGCGTGACGCACCGGGTCAGCCGGGACGAGGGCGGCGTCGTCCGCTCCCCCGCGCCCGCGCTGGTCGTCGCGACGCCGCTGGAGGCGGGCGCCGAGGTCGAGGCGGGCGCGCCGGTGCTGGTGCTGGAGAGCATGAAGATGGAGACGGTGCTGCGGGCGCCGTTCCGGGCGCGGCTCAAGGAATGCGTCGTGTCGGTGGGCAGCCAGGTCGAGACGGGCGCGCCGCTGCTGCGGCTGGAGCCGCTCGCCGACGACGGCGCCGAGGACGCCGCGTCCGGCCCCGCGGTCGAGCTGGACCTGCCCGCCGCGCCCGCCGCGGTCCCGGCGCGGCGGCGCGCCGCGCGCGGCCAGGAGGATCTGCGCAGCCTGCTGCTCGGCTTCGACGTCGACCCGCACGACGAGCGCCGGGTCCTCGACGACTACCTCGCCGCGCGGCAGGCCGCCGCCGCCGACGGGCACCGGCCGCTGGCCGCCGAGCTGGCGCTCATCGAGGTGTTCACCGACCTGGCCGAGCTGAGCCGCAACCGCCCGGCGGGCGCCGGGGACGGCGGCGACGGCGCGGACGGCCACGTGCACAGCGCCCGCGAGCACTTCCACGCCTACCTGCAGAGCCTGGACGCCGAGCGGGCCGGGCTGCCGCCGGCGTTCCGGGCCAGGCTGGAGACGGCGCTCGGCCACTACGGCGTCACCGGCCTGGACCGCACCCCCGAGCTGGAGGCCGCGCTCTTCCGGATCTTCCTCGCCCAGCAGCGCGCGTCCGCGGACGCCGCGGTCGTCACCGCGCTGCTGCGCGCGTGGCTGCGCGAGCCGCCGCCGGCGGAGGCGCTGCGCGAGCCCGCCGGCCTCGCGCTGGAGCGGCTGATCGCCGCGACGCAGGTCCGCTTCCCAGTGGTCTACGACCTGGCGTGCGGCGTGGTGTTCGCCTGGTACGCCCAGCCGCTGCTGCGCCGCAACCGCGCCCGCGTGTACGCCGACGTCCGCCGGCACCTGCGCCACCTGGACGCGCACCCCGACGCGCCGGACCGCGCCGAGCGCATCGCCGAGATGGTGCGCAGCACCGAGCCGCTGGTGCGGCTCCTCGGCCAGCGGCTCTTCCGCGGCAACTGGAACAACGCCGTCATGCTGGAGGTGCTGACCCGCCGGTACTACGGCAACAAGGGCCTGACCGGCGTCCGCACCCGCGAGGCCGGGGGCTGCGAGTTCGTCGTCGCCGAGCGCGCCGGCTCGTGCCTGGCGTCCGCCGCGGTGAGCTTCGAGGCGTTCGGCGGGGCGCTGCGCGGACTCGCCGAACTCGCGGACGGCAAGGACTCCGTCGACGCCGACATCTACCTCTCCTGGGAGAACCAGCCGGACGACTTCGACGCGATGGCCGCCGCGCTGCACCGGGTCATCGCCGCGCACCCGCTGCCGGAGCGGGTGCGCCGCGTCACCGCCACCGTCGCGGGCAGCAGCGGCGCGGTGATGCACCACCACTTCACGTTCCGCCCGTCCCCCGCCGGGATGGCCGAGGAGCGGCTGATCCGCGGCCTGCACCCGCACATCGCGGAGCGGATGCGGATGGAGCGGCTGCGCGAGTTCGACCTCACCCGGCTGCCGTCGTCGGACGAGGAGGTCTACCTCTACCAGTGCACCGCGCGGGACAACCCGTCCGACGAGCGCCTCGTCGCGTTCTCGCAGATCCGCGACCTGACCGAGCTGCGCGACCACGACGGCAACCTGCGCACCCTGCCGACCGCCGAGTTCACCGTCGCCACCTGCCTGGACTCGATCCGCCGCGCGCAGGAGCGGCGGCCGTCGAAGAAGCGGCTGCCCACCAACCGCATCGTGATCTACGTCTGGCCGCCGAGCGACCTGACCCGCGCGGAGCTGGAGATGCTCGCCGAGCGCATGCTGCCGACGGCCGCGGGCGCCGGGCTGGAGGAGATCGAGTTCATCGCGCGGCGGCGCGACCCGCGGACCGGCGAGCTGGCCAAGGTCGCCGTCCGGGTCTCCTTCGACGCCACCGGCGGCACCACGCTGAGCGTCGGGGAGCCGTCCGACGAGCCGGTCGAGCCCGTCGACGGCTACCGGCAGAAGGTGCTGCGCGCCCGCAGCCGCAACACCGTATACCCGTACGAGCTGACGGAGGTGCTGGGCGACTTCGCCGAGCACGACCTCGACGAGGACGGCCGGCTGGTGCCGGTCGACCGGCCGAAGGGCCGCAACACCGCGGCGATCGTCGCGGGCGTCGTCACCACCCGGACCCGGCGGCACCCGCAGGGCGTCACCCGGGTCGTGCTGCTCGGCGACCCGACGAAGGCGCTCGGCGCGCTGTCGGAGCCGGAGTGCCGCCGGGTGATCGCCGCGCTGGACCTGGCCGAGCGGATGGGGGTGCCGCTGGAGTGGTACGCCCTGTCCGCCGGCGCCCGGATCTCGATGGAGTCGGGCACCGAGAACATGGACTGGGTGGCGGCGGCGCTGAAGCGGATCGTCGAGTTCACCCAGGACGGCGGCGAGATCAACGTCGTCGTCGCGGGCATCAACGTCGGCGCGCAGCCGTACTGGAACGCCGAGGCGACGATGCTCATGCACACCAAGGGCGTGCTCGTGATGACGCCGGACTCGGCGATGGTGCTCACCGGCAAGCAGTCGCTCGACTTCTCCGGCGGCGTGTCGGCCGAGGACAACTTCGGCATCGGCGGCTACGACCGCGTCATGGGCCCGAACGGGCAGGCGCAGTACTGGGCGCCGAACCTGGTCGCCGCGCGGGACATCCTGATGGCGCACTACGACCACACCTACGTCGCGCCCGGCGAGGACACGCCGCGCCGCGCGGAGACGGCCGACCCCGTCGACCGCGACATCTCCGACTTCCCGCACACCGTGGAGGGCAGCGAGTTCACCACCGTCGGCGAGATCTTCTCCGCCGAGGCCAACCCGGACCGCAAGAAGCCGTTCGACATCCGGACCGTGATGCGGGCGCTGTCCGACCAGGACCACCCGGTGCTGGAGCGCTGGGCGGGCATGGCGGACGCGGAGACCGCGGTCGTGCAGGACGTCCACCTCGGCGGCATGCCGGTGTGCCTGCTCGGCATCGAGTCGCGCGCGGTGCCGCGGCGCGGCTTCCCGCCCGCCGACGGCCCCGACTCCTACACCGCCGGGACGCTGTTCCCGCAGTCGTCCAAGAAGGCCGCGCGGGCGATCAACGCGGCCAGCGGCAACCGGCCGCTGGTGGTGCTGGCGAACCTGTCGGGCTTCGACGGGTCGCCGGAGTCGCTGCGCAAGCTGCAGCTGGAGTACGGCGCCGAGATCGGCCGCGCGATCGTGAACTTCCGCGGGCCCATCGTGTTCTGCGTGATCTCGCGCTACCACGGCGGCGCGTTCGTGGTGTTCTCCAAGGCGCTGAACCCGAACATGACCGTCCTGGCGCTGGAGGGGTCGTTCGCCTCGGTGCTCGGCGGCGCCCCGGCCGCGGCGGTGGTGTTCTCCCGGGACGTCGACGCGCGAACCGCCGCCGATCCGCGGGTCCGCGAGCTGGAGGCCCGCGTCGCGGCGTCCACCGGCCCGGACCGGGCGGCGCTGCTCGCCGAGCTGGACGAGCTCCGCTCGTCGGTGCGCGCGGAGAAGCTCGGCGAGGTCGCCGCGGAGTTCGACGCCGTGCACGACATCCGCCGCGCGGTCGAGGTCGGCTCGGTCGACGCCGTCATCCCGGCCGCCGAGCTGCGCCCGCGCATCATCGAGGCCATCGAGTCCCGCCTGGCGTGACCGGGTCAGGGCGGGACGAGGGTCCCGCCCCGGCTTCGGGGAACGCGCCGGGTTCGCGGTCGCGCAGGGCCGTCGCCGCGGCGGCGAGGCCGCGCGCCCGGTCGGGGGTCAGCCGCCCGTCGGCGACGACCACCGTGACCGCCCGGTGCAGCCGGTCCGGGACGGTCAGGGGCTCGTCCCAGGCCAGGGCGGGGCCGGCGCCGGGGTATTCGGCGACCCGCACGAACCACGGGTCGAGCCCGGCGGTCTGGACGAACAGCAGGCTCCAAGCGTCGGAGGTCAGCGCCAGCCAGGGCGTGACGCTGCCGTGCACGGCCTTCTCTCCGGACGCCTCGCCGGTGAAGGCGGCGAGGCCGGAGGAGTCCTTGGGCGCGCGCCAGAAGAACCCGCCGTAGCCCGCCCCGGCCCGGCCCTTGCACGCCGAGCTCTGGATGACGAGCGGCCGCCCGGTCCGGCCGGTCAGCGTGAAGGCGAAGTCCAGCGCCCACCCGCCCGGGACGGGACGCGCGGTCAGGGTGCGCTCCTCGGCGGCCAGGACGGTGCCGTCCGGGCCGATCCAGTCGAGGCTCTCCGCGTAGCCGCCGTCGACGGGCCGGAGCTCGCGGCGGCGCTGCCGCCCGTGGTTGGGGAGGATCTTCGGCCCCTCGCCGGGGACGTAGGTGGAGCCGCCCCAGAAGTTGACGCCGTCGACGTCGGAGATCGCGACGCCCGCGCCGAAGTGGTGGACGTGGTCGTCCGGCTGGACCTCGGTGACGACCGTCCCGCCGAGGGTCCGGACGGGGTGCAGATGCGGCCGCGGCGCGTCGGTGGCCCGCAGGTCCCCGCGCTGGACGTAGGCGGCGACCTCCCGCGCGCCGGCGCGCAGGACGGTCTCCGGCCACGGGGCGTCCACCGTCCCGAGGCTCTCGGGGAAGCCCAGCTCGGAGAGGGTCTTGAGGTCTTCGGCCGCGCGGACGACCAGGCCCTCGATGCCGGGCAGGACCAGCCGGGACGGCTCCGCCCGGACGAACCGCCCGCCGACCGGCTCCGGTTCGGGGGCGAGCCGGATCGCGTCGAGCAGCCGGGTGAAGCCGCCCGTGCGCGCGAGCGGCACCAGCGGCTCCGTGCCGTCCCGGACGTGCGAGAGGAGGTCGGCGAGCAGGTCGGCGCGGCCGTAGCCGGTCCGCACCCCGTCGTCGGTCTCGATCTCGTCGAGGGTGTAGAACAGCCGCGCCGAACGCGTCTCGCCGTGGAGGTGGAGGTAGGGCTCGGTGCGCCGGCCGGAGCACAGCGACACGGTGATCGCGACGACGGTGCCGTCCGCGAGGCGGAGCCGGGCGCTGGAGGTGTCGTCGGACTCGATCGCGTTGGCTCGGTACAGCTCCAGCTCCACGCCGGCGATCGAGTCGACCGTGTCCGCTCCGGCGACGGCCAGGGCGGAGGCCACGGCGTGGGCGAACGGGTTGGTGAGGGCCCCGTCCATGACGTCGACGCCGTCCAGCCGGCGGCGCCCCGCCCAGGCGGAGCGGGTGTAGTAGCCGAACGGGCGGGTCCACGCCCCCGCGACCCCGATGGCGCGGACCGGCTCGCCGAGCACCTCCCGCGCGGCCGCGATCGCCGCCGAGCCGAGCGACTGGAAGCCGACCTGGCAGGCCAGCCCGGCCTCGGCCGCCGCCGCGGAGATCGCCTCGAACTCCGCGACCGACGGCGCGGGCGGCTTCTCCAGCAGCACGTGCGCCCCGGCCCGGAGCGCGGACACGGCCAGCGGCGCGTGCGTGTGGATCGGGGTGGCGATCACCGCGACCTCCGCGCCGGTCTCCCTGATCAGCGACGGGAGGTCCGCCGCGGCGGGCACGCCCAGCCCGGACGGCGGCCGGACGTCGCACACCCCGGCCAGCTCGGCGCGGCCCGCCGCCGCCAGCCGCCGGACGTTCTCCAGGTGGTTGCGCCCGTAGCCGTGCACCCCGGCGACCACGACCCTCACCGGCCTCACCGCGACCACCTCGTCGGCGCGCCCGTCGCCCGCAGCTCCGCGCCGGCCAGCTCGACCGGGGGCGGATCGGCGAGCAGCCCGAGGTCGGTGAGCGTGGCGTCCTCCGGGTGCTCCACCATCGCGGGATGGTGTAGGGCGAGGGCCAGCTGCCCCGACAGCTCGGTCAGCAGATGCGGGTAGACCGGCACGTCGAAGGCGCGGGCGAGCTCGGCGACGCGCAGGAACGGGGTGATCCCGCCGACCCGCACCACGTTCGGCTGGACGACGTCGCACGCCCCGGCCGTCAGCAGGTCGCGGAAGCCGTGCACGGTCGCGACGTTCTCGCCGACCGCGACGGGCGTGCCGATGCTCCGGCGCAGCTCGACGTGGGCGGCGAGGTCGTCGGCGGGCAGCGGCTCCTCGACCCAGAACAGGTCGAACCGCTCCAGCGCCCGCAGCGCGGTCCGGGCCCGGTGCAGGTCCCACCGCTGGTTGGCGTCGATCATCAGCGCCGTGTCCGGGCCGATGACCTCCCGGACGGCCGCGACCCGCTCGACGTCCTCGGCGAGCGAGGGCCGGCCGACCTTGATCTTGACGGCGGGGTACCCGGCGGCGGCCCACCGCTCCGCCTGGGCGGTCAGCTCGTCCAGCGGGTAGTGCAGGTTGATGCCGCTGCCGTAGAGCGGGACGCTGTCGCGCCTCGCGCCGAGGACGTCCACCAGGGAGCGGTCGCCGCACTCCAGGTCCCACAGCGCGAGATCCACCCCGGCCATCGCGATCGGGACGATCCCGGACCGCCCCGCCTCGCCGAGATGCGCCGACAGCTCGTCCCAGATGGCGCCCGGGTGCGCCGGAAGCCCGATCACCGCGTCGCGGACGTCGTGCTCCAGCAGCGCCTTGACCGCGTGCGCCCCGATCTGCGGGGTCCAGGAGATCCCGGTCCCGGAGCGCCCGTCGTCCAGCGTGAGCGTGACCGGCAGGACGTGGTTGTGCTGGACGTCCGCCCCCCACGGCCGCGCCAGCGGCACCGACCGCAGCTCCACCCGCAGATCCTCGATCATCATCGCGGCCCCTCAGGCGAGTTCGGTGCGCCAGCTGCGCTTGGCGGTCCAGCCGAGCAGCCGCTCGGCCTTGGCGGACGAGAACGCCGGGGACGTCCCGGTGAGCGCGGCGGCGGCCTCCTCGGTGCCGGGGACGAAGCGGGGCAGCAGCTCGGCCAGCGGCTCGCGGGCCAGCGCGTCCCCCGCCCCGGCGAAGAACACCTCGCCGTTGCGCTCCAGCACCGGGAGCTGGGCGAGGAGGGCGCCGATGAACTCGCCGGCGTCGCGGGCGTCGAGGTAGTTGAACAGCGAGACGCCGCCGATCTCGGGCCGGTCCAGCCGCTCGCGCACGGTGTGCCCCGACTGGGTCGGCGCGCCCTCCCACTCCTCGGGCGCGATGACGAAGCAGGGCCGGAACGCGGCCATCCGCGTCCCGGCCGCCGAGCGGGCGAACGTCTGCACGGTCTGCTCGGCGACGAGCTTCGACAGGCTGTAGACGTTCCAGGGCCGCGGCGGGTGCTCCTCGTCCAGCGGCAGGTAGTCGGGCGTCCAGCCGCCGGGCGCACCGTAGCCGAGCACCGTCGGGCTGCTCGCGACGACCAGCTTCGGCACCTCCAGCGCCACCGCGGCCGCGCAGACGTTGAACGCCAGCTGCGTATTGACCCGGAAGGTCGTGGCGTCCGTCCGGCCGAACGGGACGGCGATCGCGGCGAGGTGCACCACCGCCTCCGGCCGGAACCGGGTGAGCGCCGAGTGCGCCTCGCCGAGATCGGTCAGGTCGGCCGGCAGCACCTCGGCGGCCTCCCGCGGGGTGCCGGGGGCGCTGTCGACGCCGATCACCTCGTGTCCGGCCGCCGCCAGGGTGGTGACGACGCTCCGGCCCAGTCGGCCCGCGCTTCCGGTGACGAGCACTCTGCTCACCGCATGGACTCCTCAGCTCGCTGCAACCAGTTGCAGTAACGATTGCGCCAGCATCCCCGCCCCGTCAAGTGAGCCTTGTACGACCAGCAGAAATGACGTGAATGATCACTCCGAACGTGCAAACGGTTGCGTTAAGCTTGTCGCCATGGCAGTGACTATCCGGGACGTCGCGCACGCGTGCGGCGTGCATGTGTCCACGGTGTCGCGGACGTTCTCCGCGCCGCACATGGTGAACGCCGAAACGCGGACCCGGGTGCTGGCGGTGGCCGAGCGGCTCGGCTACCGGCCGAACCGGGCGGCGCGGTCGCTCACCACGGGCCGGACCGACAACCTCGGGCTGATCGTGGCCGACCTCGCCAACCCGTTCTTCCCGCCGCTGATCAAGGCGGCGCAGGCCGCCGCCCGCGCCCAGGACTACCACCTGTTCGTCGCCGACACCGACGAGGACCCCGCCAAGGAGGAGGAGCTCGTCATGGCCTTCTCCAAGCAGGTGGACGGCATCGTGCTGTGCAGTCCCAGATCGTCCAACAAGGCGCTGGAGCGGCTGGTCGAGACGATACCGTTCGTGCTGGTCAACCGGCGGCTCCGCGGCGTGACGACCGTCGTCATGGACGTCGCCCGCGGCGCGCGCACCGCGATGGAGCACCTCGCCGGGCTCGGCCACCGGCGCGTCGCGCTCGTGTCGGGGCCGTCCGGCTCCTGGACCAGCGGCGAGATCCGCAGGGCCGTCACCGACGTGCCCGGCCTCGAAACGGTCGTCATCGGCCCCAACGCGCCCACCGAGGAGGGCGGCGTCGCCGTCGCCGGGCGGGTGGCCGCCGCCGGCGTGACCGGCGTGCTCGCCTACAACGACCTCGTCGCCATCGGCCTCATCGAAGGGCTGGACGAGATGGGCGTCGCGGTGCCGGACGACATCAGCGTGATCGGCATCGACGGCTCCATCACCGGGCGCCTGTACCGGCCCAAGCTCACCACTGTCGCCATGCCCACCGCCGACGCCGGGCGCATGGCCGTCGATCTGCTCATCAAATCGATGAGTGCGGCCACCGTGCTGGAGACGCACCTGGTGGTCCGCGAGTCCACCGCTCCCCCGAAAGGACTTCCATGACCAGTCCCGACATCGCGTTCGGCGCCACCCCGGAAGGCGAGAAGGTCGAACGGCACGTGCTCGACAACGGGCGGCTGCGCGTCGCGGTCCTCACCTACGGCGCCACCGTCCAGCGGCTGGAGCTGGCCGACGGCGCGAACGTCGTGCTCGGCCTCGACACGCTGGACGACTACCTGACCCGCAGCCGCTACTTCGGCGCCGTCGTCGGCAGGTACGGCAACCGCATCGCCCGCGGCAGGTTCACCCTCGACGGCACCGAGTACCGCCTCCCGGTCAACGACGGCGAGAACAGCCTGCACGGCGGCGTCCGCGGCTTCGACAAGCGGGTGTGGCGGGCCGAGCCGGCCGGCCCGGCGGAGCTGCTGCTGAGCCTGGTGAGCCCGGACGGCGACGAGGGCTACCCCGGGACGCTGACGGCGAGCGTCCGGTACCTGCTGGACGGCGACGCGCTGCGGCTGGAGTACCGGGCCACCACCGACGCCCCGACCGTGGTCAACCTGACCAACCACTCCTACTTCAACCTGGCCGGCTCCGGCGACGTACGAGGTCACGTGGTGATGCTGGAGGCCGACCGGTACCTGCCGGTGGACGAGGGGAAGATCCCCACGGGCGAGCTCGCGCCGGTCGCCGGGACGCCGTTCGACTTCACCGTCCCCACGGAGGTCGGCGCGCGGCTCGGCGGCCGCTACGACCACTGCTACGTCCTCCAGGGCCGGGCCACGGTCACCGATCCCGGCAGCGGGCGCTCGATGGAGGTCACCACCACCGAGCCGGGCGTCCAGTTCTACACCGGCCACATGCTGGACGCCGGCGCCACCCCGTACGGGCCGTTCGCGGGGCTGTGCCTGGAGACCCAGCGCTTCCCCGACGCGCCGAACCGGCCGGACTTCCCGTCCGCGGTCCTGCGCCCCGGCGAGGAGTACGCCTCGACCACGGAGTACCGGTTCAGCCTCTCCTGAGCGACTGCAAACGGTTGTAGTAACAAGCAGCGGGGCCGGAGCCAGCCAGATTGGGCTCCGGCCTCGACTCGTGCCCTGACCTCGAAATACACGGAAACGGGCACCCTCGGTCAGTGAGGAATCTCACTGCAAAGGGTTGACGACATCTCCGGCTTCGCGCTAAGAAAGCGCTATCTCAAACCAGCTACCACTCACCGAAGGGCCAGTGATGACGTCGAGGCCCGCCGCGGCGGACACGGTGACGGGTACGGCCGAGCCCGCGGCCGCGCCCCCCGTGCGGACGGCCGCGCGCCGCACCGCCCGCCGGAAGAGCTCCCGCGCCCGCTCGCAGGCGTGGGCCGGCTACCTGTTCCTGGCCCCCTGGTTCATCGGCCTGTTCGCCATCACGCTCGGCCCGATGATCGCCTCGCTGTACCTGTCGTTCACCGACTACAGCCTGCTGAGCGAGGCCCACTGGGTCGGCCTGGACAACTACGACAAGATGTTCACGGCCGACGACCGCTACATGAACTCCCTGAAGGTCACGACCACCTACGTCGTGGTCTCGGTCCCGCTGCAGCTGGCGTTCGCGCTCGGGCTGGCGCTGGCGCTGGACAAGGGGCTGCGCGGGCTGTCGTTCTACCGGTCGGTCTTCTACCTGCCCTCGCTGCTCGGCGGCAGCGTGGCGATCTCGATCCTGTGGAAGAAGATCTTCGGTACGGACGGGATCGTCAACACGTTCCTCGGCTGGTTCGGCTACACCGGCCAGGGCTGGGTCACCAGCCCCGACACCGCGCTGTGGACGCTGATCGTGCTGCACGTCTGGACGTTCGGCGCGCCGATGGTCATCTTCCTCGCCGGGCTGCGGCAGATCCCGCAGAACCTCTACGAGGCGGCGCGGGTGGACGGCGCCGGCCGGATCCGGCAGTTCCGGTCGATCACGCTGCCGCTGCTCACGCCGATCATCTTCTTCAACGCGGTGCTGGAGGTCATCAAGTCGTTCCAGTCGTTCACGCAGTCGTTCGTCGTCAGCGGCGGCAACGGCGGACCGGTCGACTCGACCCTCTTCTACACGCTCTACCTCTACCTCAAGGGCTTCAAGAACTACGAGATGGGATACGCGGCCGCCATGGCGTGGGTGCTCCTGCTCATCATCGGGGCCCTCACCGCCGTCAACTTCCTCATGTCTCGATTCTGGGTCTTCTATGGCGACGACAAGTAAGCGCGTGCCGGTGCTGTTCCGGCCCGCCTCGCGGCTGACCAAGCACGCCCTGCTGATCGTGTTCGGGCTGTTCATGCTCTACCCGCTGCTCTGGATGGTCTCCAGCTCGGTCAAGCCGGAGGAGCTGATCTTCCGGGAGCCCGGGCTCGTCCCGACGGAGGTGACCGGCGCGAACTACTCCGGCGGCTGGGACGCGCTCAAGCACTCCTTCGGCTACTACCTGTGGAACTCCGCGGTCATCACGTCCCTCGCGGTCGTCGGCAACCTGGCCGCCTGCTCGCTCGCGGCCTACGCGTTCGCGCGGCTGGAGTTCCCGCTGAAGAGGCTCTGGTTCGCCGTCATGCTCATCTCGATCATGCTGCCGCACCACGTGACGGTCGTGCCGCAGTACATCGCGTTCAGCAAGATCGACTGGATCAACACGATCTGGCCGATCGTCGTGCCCAAGTTCCTGGCGACCGACGCGTTCTTCATCTTCCTGATGGTGCAGTTCATCCGCACCCTCCCCCGGGAGCTGGACGAGGCGGCGGCCATCGACGGCGCGGGGCACTTCCGCACGTTCCTCCAGGTGGTGATGCCGCTCTGCGTCCCGGCGCTGGCCACCACGGCGATCTTCACGTTCATCTGGACGTGGAACGACTTCTTCACCCAGAACCTCTACCTGACCAATTCCGACAAACTCACGGCCCCGGTCGCGCTGCGCCAGTTCATGGACTCCAGCGGCGACTCCTCCTGGGGGCCGATGTTCGCGATGTCGATCATCTCGCTCGGCCCGATCTTCGGTTTCTTCCTGGCCGGCCAGAAATACCTCGTCCGCGGTGTGGCGACCACCGGCCTCAAATAGGAACCGAATCCCCCGAACCCCTCCTCCCCCATTCCCGTCCCCCGGAGGTACAACAGATGAAGCGCATTCTGGCGGCCGCGGCCGCCACCCTGCTCGCGGTGTCGGCCACCGCGTGCGGCAGCGGCGACAACGGCGAGTCGGGCGGCAAGACGAAGGTCGTCTTCTCCTACTGGGGCAGCGACTCCCGGCAGAAGCTGACCGAGGCGGCCATCGCCGAGTTCGAGCGGAAGAACCCCTCGATCGACGTCGAAGGCGACTTCTCCGACTGGGACAGCTACTACGAGAAGCTGGCCACCAAGGCCGCCGCGGGCGACGCGCCGGACGTCATGACGATCGAGATCCGCGGGCTGGCCGAGTACGCGGGCCGCGGCATGCTCGCCGACATGAACGGGAAGGTGAACACCGCCGGCCTCGACCAGGGCGTCATCAAGGCCGGCCAGGTCGACGGCAAGCAGTTCGCGATCCCCACCGGCGTCAACGCGTTCCCGATGATCGTCAACACGGCGACCCTGAAGAAGTACGGCCAGAAGGTACCGGACGACAAGACGTGGACGTGGGACGACTACATCGAGACGTCCCAGAAGGTGACCGAGAAGAGCGGCGGCAAGGTCTGGGGCACCGAGTACAACGAGAACCCCGCGTTCCTGCAGATCTACGCCGCGCAGCGCGGTGAGCAGTTCTACTCCGGCGGCAAGGTCGCCCTCTCCGAGCAGACCATCAAGGACTGGTGGGCGCTCCTGCAGAAGATCATCGACACCAAGGCGGGGCCCAGCGCGGCCGAGATGCTGGAGACCGGCACCAAGGTCGACCAGGCGCTGCTCGCCACCAACGAAAGCGCTTTCGGGAGCTGGTGGAGCAACCAGCTCGACGCGCTGACCAAGGGCTCCGGCCAGGACCTCGACCTGCTGCGCATGCCGAAGGCGCCGGGCGCCACCGCCTCCGGCATGTTCCTGCAGCCGGCCATGTACTACACGATCTCGGCCAAGACCGAGCGGGCGGAGGCCGCCCAGAAGTTCGTCGACTTCCTGGTCAACGACCCCGCCGCCGGCGCGATCCTGCTCAGCGACCGGGGCCTGCCGACCAACGCCGAGGTCATCGCCGCGATCAAGGGCAAGCTGTCCCCGGCCGACCAGAAGGTGCTGGAGTTCATGGACTCGATCAAGAGCGACCTCAGCCCGATCGTCGTCCCGCCGAAGGGCGCGATGGAGATGGAGGACATCCTCAAGCGCGCCACCGACTCGGTGCTGTTCGGCAAGGCGCAGCCCGACGAGGCGGCCAAGACCTTCCTGACCGAGGCCAACGGCGCGCTGTCCCAGTAGAGGCCCCGTCGCAGGCGAACCCGCGACGAGCCGTGCGGCCCGTGAAGACGGCCGGGCCGCACGGCGCCACCCCCGCTCTCAGGAGTCCCCCATGCGATACGCCTTCGTCGGGCTCGGCCACCGGGCGCAGATGTACGTCGACGCGCTGCTCGGCGCGTGGAGCGACACCGGCGAGATCGCCGCGCTCTGCGACCCCAACCGGACGCGGCTGCGCTACTACCTGGACCTGATCGGCCGCGAGGTGCCGTGCTTCGCGCCCGAGGACTTCGGCGCGATGCTCGGGCTCGCCGACGCGGTCGTGGTCGCCACCGTCGACGCCGCGCACGCCCGCTACGTGGTCGAGGCCCTCGACGCGGGCAAGGACGTCATCGTCGAGAAGCCGCTGTGCACCACCGCCGAGGACTGCGCGGCGATCGCCGCCGCGGCCGAGCGGAGCGCCGGCAGGCTGATCGTCACCTTCAACTACCGCTACTCGCCCCGCAACAGCGCCGTCCGCCGGCTCATCATGAACGGCGCGATCGGCGACGTCACCTCCGTGCACTTCTCGTGGGCGCTCGACACCATCCACGGCGCCGACTACTTCCGCCGCTGGCACCGGGACAGGGCGAACTCGGGCGGCCTGCTGGTGCACAAGGCCACCCACCACTTCGACCTGGTCAACTGGTGGATCGACGACGCGGCCGCGTCCGTCTACGCCCAGGCGTCCCTGCGCTTCTACGGCGCCGGCAACGCCCGGGCGCGCGGGCTCGCCGCCCGTCCCGCGCGGGCGTTCGACGCTCCGGGGCTCGGCACGGACCCGTTCCTGCTGGACATGTCCGCCGACCCCCGGCTGAAGCGCCTCTACCTGGACGCCGAGCACGAGGACGGCTACATCCGCGACCAGGACGTGTTCGGCGAGGGCGTGACGATCGACGACAACATGGCGGTCCTCGTCCGGTACGAGCGCGGCGCGCTGCTCACCTACTCGCTCAACGCCCACGCGCCCGCCGAAGGGTACCGGGTGCTGTTCAACGGCACCGCGGGACGGCTGGAGCTGGACGTCGTCGAGCGGGCGTGGACACCGCCGCACGCCGCGATCGACCCGACCGCGTCGGGGAAGGAGCACGCCGAGGGCGCGTCCGAGCGGCTGGTGCTGCAGCGGCACTGGGAGAGGCCGGAGGAGGTCCCGGTCGAGCGGGGCGCCGGAGCGCACGGCGGCGGCGACGCGCTGCTGCTCGACGACGTGTTCCGCGGCCCCTCGGAGGATCCGCTGGCCCGCCGGGCCGGGTACCGCGCGGGGGTCGCGAGCGTGATGATCGGCGTGTCCGCGAACCTGTCGGCGGCGACCGGCGCCCCCGTCGCCCTCACCGCCGGCGGGACCAGGAGGGCGGGCTGATGCTCGGCGAGTTCGCAGGCCTGGCGGAGATCGCCGCACGCGACCTGGGCCTGTTCCCGCCGCCGGGGCCCGGCCTGCCCGAGCGGCTCCGCGACGCGCTGGGCGTCCTGGAGCTGAGCGCCCGCGACGTCCGGGTCGAGCGCCGCTGGACCGATGCGGGGCTGGCTGGAGAGGAGCTGTCCTGGACGGTCGGGTTCGGCCCGCGCACCCGCGCCTACCTGCTCCGCCCGGAGGACGCCGCGGGCCCGCTGCCGGGGGTCGTCGCGATGCACTGCCACGCGGGGATGAAGTGGGCGGGCAAGGACAAGATCGCCGACGGGCCGGAGCCGCCGGTCGCGGAGATCGTCCGGCTGCGCGCCGCGCTCTACGGCCGCCGCGCCTACGCGGGCGAGCTGGCCCGCCGCGGCTTCGCGGTGCTCGCCCACGACGTGTTCGCCTGGGGCAGCCGCCGCTTCCCGCTGGCCGGGACCGGCGGCGACCCGGACCGCTACGACCGGGCCGCCCGCGACCACGAGCACGTCCTGGCGAAGTCCTGCGCGCTGCTGGGCACCTCGTTCGCGGGCGTCCTCGCCTCGGAGGACCTCGCGGCCGCCGCCTACCTGCGCTCCCGGCCCGACATCGGGTCCGTCAGCGCGATCGGCCTGTCGGGCGGCGGGGCGCGCGCCGCGCTGCTGGGCGCGCTCGACCCCGGGATCGCCGCGGTCGCGGTGGCGGCGATGGTCGCGTCCTTCCGGGACTTCCGCGACGAGCACGTGGCCGCGCACTCCTGGATGCTGTTCCCGCCCGGCCTGACCCGCCTGGCCGACTGGCCCGGCGTGGTCGCGGCCCGCGCCCCCGCACCGCTCATGGTCCTCTACGCGACCGCGGACCCCCTCTTCCCCGCCGAGGGCATGCGGCGCGCCCACCGCCAGATCACCGCGGCCTACCGGAATGCGCCCGGCCATTACACCGGCGCATTCTTCGACACCGCCCACCAATTCGACCGGCCCATGCAGGACGCGGCCTTCAGCTGGCTCAGCGAAACCGCCGCGCAATTCTCCCCCGCCGGCCATATGAAAGAACGGCAGGTTCATTGACGCGTTCCGGGTGAACGCCTACCGTGTGAGAAAGCGCTTTCTTTAGCACCGGACCGCCGACCCGTCCGGTCCGCCCCCCGCCACGAAGCGGCCGCATCGCCGCAGCCGCAGCCGCCACAGAAGGGCCCCAGCCATGCGCCCGCTCCCCCGCCGGCGAGCCCCGCCGCCCCCGCCGGAAACCACCCAGGAACAGCGATCCGATGCGGCGGAATGCGCCGGTGACCCGACCATCGCCGCCCCCGCGAGTTCTCCGCCGCGCCTTTCCCCCGAAATCTGGGTCGGCCAAGCCGACCGAGCTTGGAGACGACAATGCAAAGGACATCCTTCATCGCCTGCGGCACCCTGCTGGCGGGCGCGCTCGTCGCGCTGACCGGAAACGCGGCGCAGGCCGACACCGTCCGGTACGAGGCCGGGGAGCCCCCGGCGGTGTGCAGCGGGACCATCGACTCCGACCACGGCGGCTACTCCGGCCGCGGGTTCTGCAACGGCGACAACGAGGTCGGCGCCTACGCCCAGTTCACAGTGAACGCCCCGGCCGCGGGCACGGCGACCTTAAGGGTCCGGTTCGCCAACGGCACCGGCACCGCGCGGCCCGCGGACGTCACGGTGAACGGGTCCGCGACCGGGTCCGCGTCGTTCGAGAGCACCGGCTCGTGGGACACCTGGGCGACGAAGACCCTCACGGTGCCGGTGCACGCGGGCGGCAACACCGTCCGGTTCACGCCCACCACCGCGAACGGGCTGCCCAACATCGACTACATCGACGCCGAGACGGACGGCGGCGACACCCAGCCGCCCGGCGGCGACGTGCTCTACGTGGCGCCCAACGGCAGCGACGGAGCGTCCGGGACGCAGTCGGACCCGACGACGCTCACCTCGGCGATCGGCCGGATCGCCCCCGGCGGCACCATCTACATGCGCGGCGGGACGTACCGCTACTCGCAGACGATCACCATCCCGCAGGGCAGCGGCGGCACCTCCGGCGCCCGCACGCGGCTGTCGGCCTACCCGGGCGAGACGCCCGTCCTGAACTTCTCGGCCATGAGCGAGGACTCCGCCAACCGCGGGCTCGCGGTCAACGGGTCGTACTGGCACGTGTACGGCATCGTCGTCGAGCACGCCGGCGACAACGGCATCTTCGTCAGCGGCAGCAACAACGTCATCGAGCGCGCGGTGACGCGCTTCAACCGCGACACCGGGCTCCAGCTCTCGCGCAGAAGCTCCGACACCCCGCAGAGCCAGTGGCCGTCCAACAACCTCATCCTGAGCTCGGAGTCGCACGACAACGCCGACTCCGACGGCGAGGACGCCGACGGGTTCGCCGCCAAGCTGACCTCCGGCCCCGGGAACGTCTTCCGCTACGACGTGTCCCACAACAACATCGACGACGGCTGGGACCTCTACACCAAGGACGAGACGGGCCCGATCGGCGCCGTCACCATCGAGGACTCCCTGTCCTTCGGCAACGGCACGCTCAGCAACGGCGGACAGGCCGGGAACGGCGACCGCAACGGCTACAAGCTCGGCGGCGAGGACATCCCGGTCGACCACGTCGTCCGGCGGTCCTTCGCCGTCGGCAACGGCCACCACGGGTTCACCTACAACCGGAACCCCGGCTCGATGACGATCTCGGACAACGTCAGCATCGACAACGAGGAACGCAACTTCTCCTTCGACGCGGGCAGCTCCGTCTTCCGGAACAACACCTCCTGCCGCTTCGACGGCGACGGGTCGAACGACAAGACCGCCGGCAACGCGGACGGCTCCAACCAGTTCTGGACCGGCTCCAACGGCTCCCGCTGCGGGTCCTACGCCGGCTCCCTCGGCTGGTACTTCGCCTCGGACGGGCACCTCGTCGTCACCTTCGGCGGCCGGACGGCCACGCCGTAGCCCAGCCGCCGGGACCAGCGCACAGAACCGGCACACACGGAAGGAAAGGCGAGCATGAGACGGAAATCGGCACTGAGACTCTCCGCGGCGTCGGCCGCGGCGGCCCTCGCGGCGACCGCCGGCGTGGTCCTGTCGACGCCGCAGACGTCGGCGGCGGCCGGGGGCGCGACCGGCTACGCGACGCAGAACGGCGGGACCACCGGCGGCGCGGGCGGGCAGACCGTCCGCGCCACCACGGGCACCGCGATCCACGCGGCGCTGTGCAACCGGGCCAGCAGCAGCACCCCGATCACCATCCAGGTCGAGGGCACGATCAACCACGGCAACACCAGCAAGGTGTCGGGCGACAGCTGCAACACCGCCGACGACAAGATCGAGCTCAAGGACATCAGCAACGTCACCATCGTCGGGGTCGGCGGCGGCGCCGTCTTCGACCAGCTGGGCATCCACATCCGCCAGTCCAGCAACATCGTCATCCAGAACGTGACCGTCCGGAACGTCAAGAAGTCGGGCTCGCCCACGTCCAACGGCGGCGACGCCATCGGCATGGAGAGCGACGTCCGCAACGTCTGGGTCGACCACGTCACCCTGGAGGCGTCGGGCGGCGAGGACGAAGGGTTCGACGGGCTCTTCGACATGAAGAACAACACCCGGTACGTGACGCTGTCCTACAGCATCCTGCGCAACTCCGGCCGCGGCGGGCTCATCGGGTCCAGCGAGAGCGACACGTCGAACGGCTTCGTGACCTTCCACCACAACCTGTACCAGAACATCGACTCGCGCACGCCGCTGCTGCGCGCCGGCACCGCCCACACCTACGACAACCACTTCGTGGGCCTCAGCAAGTCGGGCATCAACTCCCGGGTCGGCGCGCACGTGAAGGTGGAGAACAACTACTTCGAGGACTCCAAGGACGTCCTCGGCACCTTCTACACCGACGAGCTCGGCTACTGGCAGGTCAGCGGCAACATCTTCGACAACGTGACCTGGAGCCGGCCCGGCGAGGAGAACCACCCGGCCGGCCCCAACGTGCAGTCCAACACCTCGGTCAGCATTCCGTACTCCTACAGCCTCGACGGAGCCTCCTGCGTGCCGGACATCGTGAGCCAGACGGCCGGCGCCAACAAGGGCCTGCGGGTGTCGGACGGCAACTGCACACCTCAGTCGCCGGACCCGACGCCGACGCCTACCGACCCCACGCCCACCGACCCCACGCCGACCGATCCGCCCAGCGGGACGAACCTCAGCATCGGCGCGGGCTCGGATGGATCGAGCAAGGCAAGCGGGACGAGCTACGGCAACGTCCGGGACGGTGACATGAGCACCTACTGGTCGCCGAACGGCTCGACCGGCTCCATTTCGATCAAGTGGGGCTCCGCCACCACGGTGTCCAAGATCAACATCCGGGAGGCGGCCGACGCCGTGGGCAACATCGGCTCCTGGCAGGTCCTCGACCACGACACCGGCGCCGTCCTGGCCTCCGGCAGCGGCGCGGGCGTCATCGCCTTCTCCCCGGTCTCGCTGCGGAAGATCACCTTCAACATCACCGGCTCGAACGGCACCCCCAGGGTCGCCGAGTTCGAGACCTACGCCGCCTGACACCGTCGCCGGGCACCCGGCCTCCCCTCTCCCGGGTGCCCGGCGCGGTCAGGCCTTGTGCGGGATCTGGCTGACGGTGCCCCCGTCTATGACGAATTCGGAGCCGGTGGCGAAGGACGATTCGTCGCTGGCGAGGAAGACCACGAAGGAGGCGACGTCTTCGGGCTGCCCCGGGCGTCCGAGCGGGATCGGGACCATGTCGTCCGGGATGCCCTCGGTGATCGGGGTGCGGATCAGTCCCGGGTGCAGCGAGTTGACCCGGATCCCGTACGGGGCGAGTTCGACGGCGACCGACTTGGTCAGGCCGCGCAGGCCCCATTTCGAGGCCACGTAGCCGTGCGCCCAGGACGTGCCGCGGAGGCCCTCGATGGAGGAGTTGTTGATGATCGAGCCGCCGCCGGCCGCGATCAGCGCGTCGGTGGCCGCGCGGATGCCGAGGAACGGGCCGGTGAGGTTCACGTCGATGATCCGCTGCCATTTCTCCAGCTTGAACCGGTTGATGGCGGCGCCGTTGGCGATCCCCGCGTTGTTGAAGAGGACGTTCAGGCGGCCGAACTCGCCGACGGCCGTCTCGACCGCGGCCGCCCAGTCCTCGGGGCGCGTCACGTCGAGGTGCACGTAGCGGGCCGCGTCGCCCAGCTCGTCCGCGACGGCCCCGCCCTCGTCGTCGAGGATGTCGCCGATCACGACCCTGGCCCCCTCGGCGGCCAGCGCGCGGGCGCCGGCCGCTCCGATGCCGCGCGCGCCTCCGCTGATCAGGGCGACCTTCCCGGCCACGCGTCCCATCACTGGTCTCCTCTCTCCGGCGGGGTCTCAGTCGGCCGGCGCCGTCGCGAAGACGCCGCGGCCGGTGTTGAAGGGCAGGTCGAGCGGGGTACGCAGGCCCGGCGGCGCCGCGACGACGTCCGGGATCGAGTTGACGATGCGCCCGGCTCCGGCGGCGATCGCGGCGTAGTTGTGGTCGCCCCTCGCGCTGGACGGGCAGACGTCCACGCGGTAGGAGGGCTCGCCGGCGATCTCCAGCCGGTAGGAGCCGCCGTCCTGCGCCGGCTGCGGCCAGTCGGGGCGCAGGTCGCCGCGCAGCCTGGTGGTGTGGTCGATGACGAGCACCTCCCGGCCGGCGGCGATCCCGCGGATCTGGAAGCGCATCGCGGCCACTCCGCCCGCGGGGATGTGCCCGGCGGCCACGTCGAACGCCTCCGGCGCCGGCTCCTGCTCGAACCACTCGGTGATGTCGTCCAGCTCGAAACCGAACCCGCGGGCCATCATCCGGAGGCTGACGCCCCAGGACGCCGCCAGCATCCCCGGCTTGAACATCTTCGGCAGGTCGCCCACGGGCCTGCCGAACCCCATGAAGTCGAACATGACGGGGCCGCCGTCGTAGGTCGCGTAGTCGGCGATCTCCGAGCAGCGCACCTGCTCGACCCGCTGGCAGGTGCTGGCGATCGCGAAGGGCAGCAGGTCGTTGACCCAGCCGGGGTCCACTCCGGTGACGAAGACGCTCACCCCGCTCTCGCGGCAGGCGTTCTCGATGGGGTCGATCATGCGGTCCGGGAGGAGGCCCCAGGGGTAGATCAGCGGCACCGGCGAGGAGGCGACGACGTTGCTGCCGGCGGCGAGGATCCGCCGGACGTCGTCGAGCGCCTCGGACAGCCGGGTCTCCGAGAGCGCGCAGTAGACGGTGCAGTCCGGCCGGGCGGCCAGCGCCGCGCCGAGGTCGCCGGTGGCCGCCACGCCCGTGACCACGTCGAGCCCGGCCAGCTCACCGGCGTCGCGGCCGACCTTCTCCGGGCTGGACACCACGAGCCCGGCCAGCTCGAAGCGGGGATCCTCGATCAGCTGCGCCAGGGCGATGCGGCCGACGTTGCCGGTCGCCACGTGCAGGACGCGGACGGCCATGCTGCTCCTCCGGATAGACAGCTGTCCAGTCAGTATTCCAGAGTATGTAGAACACGTTCTACTATGGCGCCATGCGCAACGGAATCGTGCTCTTCACCTCCGACCGGGGCATCGCCCCCGCCGCCCTCGCCAAGGCCGCCGAAGAGCGCGGCTTCGACACCTTCTACGTCCCCGAGCACACCCACATCCCGGTCCGCCGGGACGCCTCGCACCCCACCGGCGGCAAGGACCTGCCCGACGACCGCTACCTGCGCACCCTCGACCCGTGGGTGTCGCTGGCGACCGCCGCCGCGGTGACCCGGCGGATCGGCCTGGCCACCGCGGTCGCGCTGCCGGTGGAGTCCGACCCGATCACCCTCGCCAAGACGCTCGCGACCCTGGACCATCTGTCGGGCGGCCGGGTGACGGTCGGCGCGGGCTTCGGTTGGAACACCGACGAGCTGGCCGACCACCACGTCCCCGGCGACCGGCGCCGCACCGTCCTCAAGGAGTACCTGGAGGCCATGCGCGCCCTGTGGACGCAGGAGGAGGCGTCCTACGACGGCGAGTTCGTGTCGTTCGGGCCGAGCTGGGCCTACCCCAAGCCGCCGCGGGGCCGGATCCCGGTGATCATCGGGGCGGGCGGCGGCCCGCAGACCATGAAGTGGATCGCCCGCAACGCCGACGGCTGGATGACCACCCCGATCGAGACCGACATCGCCGCGCGGGCCGACCTGCTGCGCAAGGAGTGGTCCGAGGCCGGGCGGGCGGGCGAGCCCGACGTGCGGATCCTGGTCACCAGGAAACCCACCCCCGAGGCCCGGGCCGAATGGGAGGCCGCGGGCGCCTCCGAGCTGATCTGGGGGGTGCCGGACGCCGACGAGGCCACGGTGCTCAAGTACCTCGACAGGACGGCCGCACGGCTCGGCCTGGCCCCCCGCTGACCGCACCCCCGCGACCGAGGAGACCGGCAGATGCCCCAGCCGCGCCCGAGCCGCTACGCCGACCTGCCCCGGGAGCGGCTCGCGGTCCTCGTGCCCGAACTGCTGCTGATCGGGCAGCTCATCGACCGCTCCGGGATGGCGTGGTGCATCTCCGCGTTCGGCCGCGAGGAGATGGCGCGGATCGCGATCCAGGAGTGGGCGGCGTCGAGCCCGATCTACACCCGGCGGATGCAGCGGGCGCTCGGCTACGCCCCCGAGGTGCCGGGCAAGGGCGACGTCCCGACCATCTTCAAGGGACTCCAGCTCGACATCGGGGCGCCGCCCCAGTTCATGGACTTCCGCTACACCGTCCACGACCGGCGGCACGGCGAGTTCCACCTCGACCACTGCGGCGCGCTCATGGACGTCGAGCCGATGGGTGAGGACTACGTCCGGTCCATGTGCCACGACATCGAGGACCCCACCTTCGACGCGACCGCCGTCGCCACCAACCCGAAGGCCCGGGTGCGGCCGATCCACCGGCCGCCGCGCACGCCCGCCGACCGGCGCCCCCACTGCGCCTGGACGGTCACCATCGACGAGTCCCACCCGGAGGCGAAGGGCATCCCCCTGCTCGCGGTCAACGAGCGCTCCCGGGCCGCGAACCTCGACCTGGCCCCGATCGACCCGGCGGACGAGGGCCTCGCCGACTACTCGGGCCCGCTGCTGTCCGATCTGGACTTCGCCGCCTTCTCCCGCTCCGCGCTGGCCCGGATCGCCGACGAGGTGTGCCTGCAGATGCACCTGCTCGACCACGCCTTCGCCCTCGCCGTGGCGGAACGGGCCGCCGGCGCCGACGAACTGCTCCGGATCCGCCGCAAGCAGCTGGTGGGCATCGCCGGCATCGCCGCCGAACGGCTCGCCCGCGCGCTGGACCTGCCCGGCGACGCGGAGGGGGCGGCCCGGCTGCTGGCGCTCCACCCGCTCCTCAATCCCGCGGCCTACGTCGACGCCGAGGCCGACGGCGCGGAGATCGTCGTCCGGCCGTCCCCCGCGCACGAGGACGGCGCCTGGATCTCGCTGTGCGGCCCCGGCTGGACGGCCCCGCTCCAGGCGATCGTCCGCGCCGCCGACGCCCATCTGGACGTCGAGGCCGCGGGCACCGCCGAGGGATGGCGGCTGGCCGTCGTCCGCCGCGACCGGCCGGCCCCGGAGGCCGGCGAGGTCGCGGTCGTGCGGTTCAGCACGGGCGCCGGCTTCGCGTTCGAGCCCCGCCGCGCGCTGCCGATCACGCCCGTCTGACCGGCGTCACTTGACCAGGACGCCCCCGTACTCGCAGAGGTCGCCGTGCTTCTCGGAGGCGCCGACGAACTGGGCGAGCTCGGCGGGAACCGGGGCCAGCGGCGGCTGGTCGGGGTCGGGCCGCCACCGCCGGATGTCGACCAGGCCGGGCTCGACGGGGGTCGGGCCGGCCAGCAGCGCGCCGACCTCCGCGCGGCTGCGGGTCCGCCACGGCATGCCCGCGCCGTTCGCGGCGGCGTCGATCGCCGCCCTGCGCTCGGGGTCGTCCGAGACGATCTGGGTGAAGACCAGATGGCTGCCGGGGACCGCGCGGTCGAAGACGCTGTGCACCACCTTGCGCGGGTCGTCCTGGTCGAACAGGTGGTGCCCGACCGACAGGTAGAGCACCGCGAGCGGCTCGGAGAAGTCGATCAGCCGCCGGGTGTCGGGGTGGGTGAGCACCGCCTCGGGGTCGCACATGTCCACGTTGATCACGGTCGTGGTCCCGTTGTCGGCCAGCAGCGCCCGCCCGTGCACCAGGACGATCGGGTCGATGTCGACGTAGACGACCCGCGGGTCGTCCGCGAACCGCTGGGCGACCTGGTGGACGTTGTTCTCCGTCGGCAGCCCGCAGCCCATGTCGATGAACTGCCGGACGCCGGCCTCCTCGGCCAGGTAGCGCACCGCCCGGTAGAGGAACAGGCGGTTCTCCCGCGCGATGTCCAGGATCTCGGGGAACGCGGGGAGGTGCTGGAGCGCGAACTGCCGGTCGATCTCGTAGTTGTCCTTGCCGCCGAGCGTCCATCCGTAGATGCGCGCGGAGGCGGGAACGTCCGTCGGGATCTGGACGGGAGGCTGCTGTTCGGTCATGGTGCCCCTGTCTCCGGACATCGTGCGGGATCGAATCGTGCGGGATCGAAGATCATTAGATTATCCCGTTCCACTCTCCGGCAATACCAATTCGTGAAGAAGCTCCATATTTCGGCGCGCCTCGAACCGGGGCGGCCGCGGGCGGTGGTGTGCCCGGCGCCCCCGGCCCGTCAGTCCCGGCGGTCGAGGTAGCCCGCGATCGACTCGGCCAGCACGGCGCGCGCGTCGTCGATGTCGGTCCAGGTGCTCAGGCGCTGCTCCAGATAGAGGCCGTGGACGGCGGCCGGCAGGAGGTGGCGGACGCGCTCCAGCCGGTACGCGTCGACGACGAGCCCGCGGAACGCCCGCGCGTAGGCGCGCCGCCAGCGGCGCTCCCAGCGGCCGAGCTGCTCGGCCGTCCGCGGGTACGCCTCGGTGAACTCGGCCGTGTTGCGGGGCAGCAGGCTCCGCAGCGCCGCCACCGCCCGGCCGGCCGGCGAGTCGAGGCCCGACCAGAGGGCGTCGACGATGCGGCTCATCCGCTCGTGGACGGAGCCGTCGTCCGCCTCCGTCCACGGCAGCATGTCGCCCTGGTCCCCCAGCTCTTCGAGGACGGCGGCCCAGAGCCCGTCGACGCCGCCGAACTGGTGCTGGACCGTGCCCCAGGTGACCCCGGCGCGCTTCGCGACGAGGTTGGCGCTGACCCCGCCGCCGTGCTCGCTGTCGGCGAGCATGTCGATCGCGGTCCCGATGACGCGGGCGCGGGTCTCCAGGCCGCGCCGGTTGAGCCGGGCGCCCCGCGCGTTCAGCCGGGGGCCGGCGCCGGCCGGGTCCTCCGGCTCCGCGCCCCGGGCGGACGAGGGCTCAGTCACGGGCCGATTGTAGGTCGGGGCGGCCCGGCGAGACCCCCGATCGACACATAGAAACATCTATGTGAAGTTTGTCGGCCGGCGTCCGCGCGGTATACGGTCTGCGCATGACGAGCGGCCGTTTCCCCGATGCAGGCGCGGTGGGCGTGGGCGGGTTCGTCCGCGACGACACGCCGACCCCCGAGGTCGACCGCCGGGAGGCGGTGCTGGCGTCGCTGGCCGGAACCGTCCGCGAACTGGTCGACGCGGCGATCCGCACGACGGTCGACGACGACGAGGTCCACCGGGTCCGCGAGGAGGTCGCCGCGCTCGTCGGCCGGCTGCGGGCCTCCCAGCTGCCCGGCCCCGCCGGCGTCAGGTACAACGGCGAGCTGCGGGCCTGGAACTGGGGCAACGCCGTCGTGGGCGCGGCGAACGCGATCGCCCCGCCCCTGAACGTCGTCCACGACTCGTCGGGGTGCCACGCCGACGTGGTCCTGGGCGCGGCGTACGAGGGGCCGCCGGGTCTGGTGCACGGCGGGGTGTCGGCGATGCTCCTCGACCACATCATGGGCGTGACGGCGTCCGCGATGCGCCGCACGACCTTCACCGGGACGCTCACCATGCGCTACCGGCGCGGCACTCCCCTCGGGCCGCTGCACCTGGAGGCGAGCATCGTCCGCGAAGAGGGCCGCAAGGTCTTCGTGGTCGCGTCGATCTCCGACGCCGAAGGCGTGACCGTGGAGGCGGACGGGGTGTTCATCCAGCCGGCGGGCGCGCCGGCGGCCGAGATCTGACACTCCGGCGGGCGCCGAAAATCGCATAGAACCCGCTATGCCCCACGTTCACGGCCGCCTGGTCCGCCCGCGTCCCATCAGTTGCCGCCGGCACACGGCGACCTATGGACCCCGCCCCTCGACAGGTGCACACTGCGAGCCATGGCCAATCCGCGGCACCTGGTAGGGCCGGACGGGATACGCGTCGAAGTGGTCGCCCTCGACGACGGAGACCTGACCCTCGCTCAAGCCCAGCATCGCGACGCACGGCAAGGCGAGGCATGGTTCGTGGTGACTCGGCGGGGACGGCTCGTCGCGTACTGCCGCGACATCGAAGAGGTGGCCGAACACGTCGCGCTCGCCGACCTCCACGGCCCCGGCGAAGCCTCCGAGGACGTCGGATAGCGGAGAACATGTCCCGGCCGGCGGCTAGGGTCTTGTCCGTCTTGCAAGTGCCGGCGGTCGCGGGGGTGCTGTGGTCGAGGTTCCCGATGAGGTGGTCGAAGAGCTGGCCGGGCCGGTCGCCGCGGCGATGCGGCTGGTCGGCGCCCGTGTTCCGAAGGCACCGGCGGCGGAGTTGGGTCGGTTGCGGGCGGCCGCCGACGGCACATGGCCGATCCGGGGGGCGGCGGCCGGGCCCCATGGCGGGCCCCATGGCGGGCCCC
>NZ_JBIQHY010000012.1:5127-35894 GCF_044508335.1 Actinomadura sp. | reverse complement strand
CGGGCCCCATGGCGGGCCCCATGGCGGGCCCCGGTTCCACATCGCGGGCCGGCCCGGGGCCGGCGACTCGCCGGTGCTGGACGCGCTCGGCTCGCTGCCGCCCCTGCTGGTCGAACGCCTGCTCGGCGCGCTGGAGCTGACCGTCCCGGAACTGGACCTGGCCGGCGCCCCCGACTTGACCGGGCTCCTCGGGGAGCCGCTCACCGGCGGCTTCGGCATGGCGACCGTCGCCGGGACGAGCGAGGCGGTCCACGGGGCGGCCGTGCTGGACCGGGTCCGGCCGGGCGCGGTGCCGCTGGTCGCCGCGCTGGCCCGGCGGCTGGCCGTCCACCCGCGGGTGGCCGCCCTGCTGGAGGTGTCCCCGGAGGTCACCGACGAGCGGGAGGCGGCAGCGGCGCACGGCGCGGCGCGGCTCGCGCTGGCCGTGTCCACCGCCGCCGCCGTCCTGCACCGGGCGGGCGTCCGGCCCTGGGCCCTCGAACCTCCGGGGGTGATCGGCGTCGCGATCGGCACTGCGGCGCTGCTTCTGCGGGAGGCGCCGATGCCGCCCGGCTACGCCGCCGCAGTGCTCGCCAAGGCGCGGGAGGAATACCTGCTGCCGCTGGGGTGCGCCGGGGCGGTCCAGGTGTCGGGGCACCGGTTCGCGCTCCTGGAGGACGGCGACATCCCGGACGTCGGCTTCAGCGGCAACGGGCTGGTCGCGGTCGTCGCGGGCGGCGCGGTGATCCGCACCGGCGTCGAGACCGGGAACGTCCGGGTGGTGCTGCAGGTGTCGGACAGTCCGCCGCCGGAGGTCGCCGAGGGCTGGGACGAGGTCGTCGAGGTCAGCTGGCGGGCGGCCGCCGGCGGCGCCTCGGTGGTCGGCGCCCGGCCGGTCGAGCCGCAGCTGCGCCGGGTCACCCCGCCGTGGCCGGGCGAGTACCGGCTGCGGGTGCACGCCCGCGGCCGGGACGACGAAGACGGAACCGAGTCCTACGAGCTGGTGGTGTGGGAGGCGCCCGCCGCGCCCGAGATCGTGCACGCCCGTACCGACCGGCTCGGCCACCGGCTGCGCGGCGAGCCGGAGCCGGTGCGTCCCGAGCCGCCGGAGAGCGCCTACCGGTGGGTGCGCCGCAGCTCCCTGTCGGAGGCCGCGACGGTGACGGTGGTGACCGGGGCGGACGCGGCCGGCGTGCTGCGCGCCTTCGGCGCGGACCCCGCCCGGCCGGAGTCTCTGCGGGCCATCGCCGAGGACATGCTGGACCGGGAGTCGATCGATCCCTGGGTGGCGGTGCTGGACATCGGCGGCGCCGTGCTCGCCGTGGAGTACAACGGCTGGCAGGGCTCCACCGGGCCCGTGCTGACCCGCGCGTCGTCCGGCGGGCGGGCCGCGAGCATGTACTGGAACGTCAACGCGCTGACCCGGTTGTCGTTCGCCGAGCACGGCGAAGTGCTGCTGTCGGAGGAACCCTTCGGCCCCCTGGACGCGCCGCCCCGGCTCGACGCGGTGCTCGCCGGTCTCGACTTCGCCGACTTCCACCGGGGCAAGACGATGATGGGCCTGACGGCGGTCCAGCGTTTCACCGGCCACGGCATCACCGCCGAGCACCTCGCCCGCATCGAGGCCGCCGACGTCGCCTTCCGGATCGTGCCGGACCTGCCGCCGCTGCTCCCCAGCCGTCCCAGGCCCGGCGACCCGCTCGGCCCCCACGCGCTGGCCGGGCTGCCCGAATCCGCTCTGCGGGACCTGGCCTGGTGGGCCGCCGCGCAGGCCGCCCGCTACGCGGGCCTCGGCGACGATCCCGACATCACCGCCAGCATCGCGGCCCGTGAACTGACCCCCGACGCGCACCGGCGCGCCCGCCGCTCCCAGCTCCACGACGGCGAACACCGCTGGGTCTGGCTCGCACTGCACCGCGCCACCAACCCCGACCCGCTCGCCGCGGCCGCCGACGGCATCGAGGCGGCGCGCTACGCCGCCGGTCCGCACGCGGCGGACCTGGTCGCCGGCGTCCAGGCGAGGATCACCGGATCCGGCGCGCCATGACCGCCCCCGGCACCGCGGGCTCCGCCGTGAAGATCGATAACAGTCTGGTTGTGAGACTTCCTCGGATTTGAAGATCGTGGTTCCATACGTACCGAGCAAGCGTTCGGGGGATCGGCATGGAACGCTGAGCGAGGGAGTACCGCATGGGCCCGCGGTTTCTCAGAAGGTCGTGGCTGCCTGCGGCGGCCGCGGCGGTGTTGGTCCTCGGCATGGCGCCGGCGGCGCTGGCGCACATCGAGCGGCCGTCGTACTGGCCGTCCCCCGGCCCCGACTGCTCCGTCGACCCGTGCGCGGGCGGGAAGGTGCCGACGCCGCGGAGCCTGGCCTCCGCCGTCGAGGACGTCCCCGGGAGCACGACCCGCGTCGTGTGCCGGCCCGATTCGCTGGAGCGGCTGGACGCCTCCATCAAGCGGGCGCTGAAGTCGGGCTACGACGTCCGCCCGCACGACCACCGGACGCTCAGCGCCGCCGAGGCGCGGAGCCTCAGGCAGATCAACCGGGCGCTGTTCGACCGGTGCCGGTACGACGAGATCCAGCCCGCGGTGACCGACTCGCGGAACAACGACCGGGTCGTGGTGATGCCGGGCCTCTACACCGAGCCCACGGCGCGCCAGAAGCCGACCCACGACCCCGCGTGCGACAAGTACAAGCTGAGCACGGGCGCGTACTCCTACCTCGGCGAGTACATGTGCCAGAACGACGCCAACCTGATCGCCGTGCTCGGCCGGGCCCCCGGCCCCGGCCAGGACCCGGACCCGCCGCTCGTCGACCGGCACGGCATCCCCAACCGGGGCCCGTGCGTGCGCTGCAACCTCCAGCTCGAAGGGTCGGGCGTGAGCGCCGACGACGTGGTCGTGGACGCCGGTGACCCGTCGTCCGGCAACGGCGGCCCGCGCAACTCGGCGAAGGACGTCGGCATCCGCGCCGACCGGGCCGACGGGTTCGTGCTGCGGAACCTGACCGTCCGGCACGCCGAGGAGCACGACATCTACGTGCTGGAGAGCAACGGGTACCTGCTGGACGCCTTCAAGACCTTCTACGCGGGCGAGTACGGCGTGCTCACCTTCGTCGAGGACCACGGACTGATCCAGAACTGCGAGGCGGCAGGCAACGGCGACTCCGGGCTGTATCCCGGGTCGGGCGCGAAGACCGGGGCCGGACGCGACGAGAAGGTCTACCCCACGGCGCGCTACAGCCAGGAGATCCGCTACTGCGACTCGCACCACAACGCCAGCGGCTACTCGGGCACCGACGGCAGCGCCACCTGGGTGCACCACAACAACTTCTACGACAACGCCCTCGGCTTCACCACCGACGTGTTCACCGCCGCCGGGCACCCCGGTTTCCCGCAGCAGGGCGACCTCATCGAGAACAACGACTTCTTCTCCAACAACTTCAACCCCTACCTGGCGGACAGCGACGTGGTGCCGACCGTTCCCGTCCCGGTGGGGACGGGGATGTGGATCGCCGGCGGCGACGACAACGTCATCCGGAACAACACCTTCCGCGACAACTGGCGGCGCGGGGCCATGCTGTTCGCCGTCCCGGACGCGTTCGTCTGCGCCGACGAGCCCATGACGGGCTGCGACCCGTTCAAGCTGTCCACCTCGCACCGCAACCAGTTCTACGGCAACCGCATGACCGGAAACGGCCTGGACTTCTGGTGGGACGCCTTCCCCGGCAACACCGGCAACTGCTGGTACGGCAACGGGACCGTGACCACCTCGCCCGCCGACCTGCCGGACTGCCTGAACGGCAAGGCGCCGTTCCTCAGCTTCGGGTTCGGCAACCTGGGCAACGAGATCGAGCTGCTCACCTGCATGGCCAACCTGAAGCCCGGCGGGCCGTGCCCCTGGTTCACGACCCCCAAGGCGACGACCGCCAAGGCCGCGACCAGGACGGCGCCCGCCGGCGACCACGACCACCCGGAGAGCAGTGAGCTGAACGACGCGAGGCTCGCCGCGATGACCTGCCATTCCTGGCACGAGATGACGACCGAGCAGCGCGACCACATGCTGGGCAAGATGGCGGTGTTCATGGGCGGCCAGATCGACCATCCGGGAGCGCGCGGCACGACGCTGAGCGAGCAGAACGCGACCAAGATGCTCGACAACGCCTGCGGGCTGTCCTTCGCGGGCCCGTTCAAGCTGTACAAGCTCTACGCCCGCGCGGCGGCCTTCCCGCTGCAGCTCCCGTAACGAGCGGAGAACCGGCGCCCGCCGGCGATGATCATGGCGGGCGCCCGCCGCCGCGGCCGGTGCCGTGCGTACTGCCCTGCGGAAGCCGCGGCGCGTCCGGGCACGGCGCGTCGCACGGCCGAGCGGGAAAGGGGTCACGGCATGCGGGTGCTGCTCGTCGAGGACGACGCGTCCATCGCCGAACCGCTGGCGGACGGCCTGGTGCGGTACGGGTTCACGGTGGAGCGGGTCGGCACGGGAGCGGCCGCGCTGGACGCCGCGCACGGCGAGATGGTGCTGCTCGATCTGGGGCTGCCCGACATGGACGGCATCGACGTGTGCCGGCGCCTGCGGGAGGTCTCCGACGTGCCGATCATCATGCTCACGGCGCGCGGGACGGAGACGGACCGGGTCGTCGGGCTCGAACTCGGCGCCGACGACTACCTGGCGAAGCCGTTCAGCCTGCGCGAGCTGGTCGCCCGGATGCGCGCGGTGGGCCGGCGCACCAGGGGGCGGGAGCGCGCGGGCGCGGCGGCCGCGGAGGAGTCGCCGCAGACGGTCGGCGATCTGCGGATCGACCGGCGCACCCGGCAGGTCCGGGTCGCCGGGAAGGCCGTGACGCTGACGCCGAAGGAGTTCGACCTCCTGGTGCTGCTGGCGGAGGATCCGGGCGCGGTGTGCCCGCGGCAGCGGATCCTCAGTTCGGTGTGGGGTCCGGACTTCTTCGGGCTGTCCAAGACGCTGGACGTCCACATCGCGGGGCTGCGGCGCAAGCTCGGCGACCCCGGCCGCATCGAGACGCTGCGCGGGGTGGGGTTCCGGCTCGTCGAGGCGCCGGAGGGCTGAGCGGGCGTCCGGTCACGCCTGGACCGCCGGCTGGGCGGCGAAGCGCCGGGCGACCGGCGGGTCCGCGGCGGGGCGGAGCCGGACGACGGCGTCGAGGCCGCCCCCGGGCGCCTCTTCCAGGGTGATGTCGCCCCCGCTCACGTGGACGAGCCGCTGCACGATGGCCAGGCCGAGCCCGGAGCCCTCGTGGGTCGCGTCCGGCGCCCGCCAGAACCGGTCGAAGGCCCGGCGGCGGTGCTCCTCCTTCATCCCGGGCCCCTCGTCGATGACGTGGAGGCCGACGGTCCCGTCGTCGCCCGGCGCGCCGGATCGCGGGCGGGTCTCGGTCCGCAGCGTGATGGTGCTGCCGGGCGGCGCGATCTGCAGGGCGTTGGCGAGGAGGTTGTCGACGATCTGCTCCAGCGCGTCCGGCACGGCCTGGACCCGCCCGGCCGGCGGTCCGGTGACGGCGATCGTCACGGACTGCTCCGCGGCGAGGGGCGCCCAGGTCGCGGCGCGGTCCCGCAGGACGTCGTCGAGGTCGACCGGTTCGGGGACGGTGGCCGAGTCCTCCAGGCGGGCCAGGGCGAGCAGGCCGCGGACCATGTCGCTGAGCCTGTCGATCTCGGCGATGGCCGCGTCGAGGGTGCCGCGCGCCCGCGGCGCGAGGTCGAATTCGAGGGTCTCCAGCCGGAGCCGCAGCGCGGTGAGCGGGCTCTTGAGCTGGTGCGACGCCTCGGCCGCGAACGCGCGCTGGGCGCGCAGGAGGTGCTGCAGCCGGGTGGCGGTGCGGTTGAAGGACGTGGCCAGGCGGCGCAGCTCCGGCGGCCCCAGGTCGGCGGCGGGAGGGTCGGTGAGGGAACCGCCGGCCAGCTGCTCGGTGGCCTGCTCCAGGGCGTTCAGCGGCCGGATGATCCAGCGCGCCAGCGCGAAGGCGACCACGGTCACGACCAGGAGCACGCCGACGCCGATGCAGGCCAGGGCGATCCAGGCGATCCGGATCCTGGTGCGGGTGTTCTCGGTCGCCGAGGTGAGCCACACCGCTCCCCGCACCTTGGACGCCACGGTCACGGGCTGGGCGGCCGACATCAGCTCCCCTCCCCCGGCGCGGTCGCGGATCGTCCCGGCGGAGGGGCGGTTGCGCAGCGCCTCGGACACCGCGCGGCCGACCTGCCGCTCGCCGTCCGCCCCGCGGGGCCCGTTGCGGGCGGCCGCGGCGGGGACGGCGGGACGGCCCGCCGCGGAGTCGGTGACGATCCGGCCGCCGCGGTCGAAGACCACGACCCGGCCGCCCATGCAGTCGGTGTAGTGCTTGACGATCTCGGCCACGCCGGCCGCGTTCCCCGCGCTCAGCTCCTCCTCGATCAGCTCCGCCACCATGACCGCGTCCCGCTGGACCGAGGCGGAGAAGTCGGACGACTGCCGGCGCGCGAACACGGTGCCGAGCGTGATCTCAAGTCCGAGGAGCACCACCAGGGTCAGCGACAGGTAGCTGAGCAGCAGTCGTCGGGTCATCGCACGGCATCCTTCGCGGGGCGGGCCGGTCCGGTACCCGGACCGCGTCACAGTCGGGTACGGCGGGTGCGACGGGCGAGGTTCGGCATTCGTCCAGCATGTGGAGGTACGCGCGCACCTGGCCGAGCACCCGGGGATCGAGGTCGGCCAGGACGACCTCCTCCCCCGCGCCGGCGGCACGGGCGGCCGCGGCGCCGTCCGGCCCGTAGACGGCGGTGCCTCCGCCGCACGGGCGCCGCCGGGGCCCTCCGACGGCGTTGACGAAGAACGCGTAGACGGTGTTCTCCAGCGCGCGGGCGGCCAGGTAGACGGCCGCGCGGTACTCGTTCCCGGCGGCGTAGGCGGACGGGCACACGTAGGCGTCGGCCCCGGCCAGGGCCGCGGCCCGGCCGTGCTCGGGGAAGGACATGTCGTAGCAGATCCCGAGTCCCAGCCTCCAGCCGCCGGCGTCCAGGACCGTCCCGGAGGCGCCGGGGGCGAACAGGCCGCGTTCCCCGGCGTGCCACAGGTGCTGCTTGTCGTACACGGCGGTGGCCGCGCCGGCCGGGTCGAACGCCAGCACCGAATTGGCGCGGGCGCCGTCCGCGCGGCGTACCGCGGCGCCGGCCAGGACCGTCACGCCGTGGTCGGCCGCCGCGGCGGCGAGCGGGCCCAGCCGGCCGTCGGCGATCCGCCCGCCGGCGTCGGCGGGCAGCTCGGCGCGGTCCGGCGCGGAGGCGATGGTCTCCAGGTCGTACCCGCACAGGTGCAGCTCCGGGAAGACGATCACTTGCGCGCCCCGGCGGGCGGCGTGCGCCGCCAGCGCCGCCGCACGGCGCGCGTTGCCCGCCACGTCGCCGGGCACCGCCTCGGCCTGGACGGACGCCACCCGCAGCGGGGACGCGGGCAGCTCGCGGGCGGGCCGGTTCACCGCGGGCTCCGGGACGGGCGGGTGATGCGCGCGTATCCGGGCTTGGCGCCGTCCCGCTCGACCACCACCCGCCGGCCGGCCGGCCGCTCCAGGGCCGGGCGGGACGGGACCGGCAGGTCGACGAGGACGTCGCCGTGCGCCGTCGAGGCGTGCTCGCCCAGCGGTTCGACCGCGCCGTCCTCGCTCACCAGGCCGATCCGCCAGCGCGCGTCGCCGTCGCCGGCGGGTCCGGTGGCGGCGACCCGCAGCACCCCGCCGGGCAGCAGCTGCGCGGTGGCGGCGACCGCGGCGCGCCGCACCGGTTCGCCGAGCCCGTACATCGCCCCGTGCTTGACCAGGGGGCGGGGCGAACCCTCCGGCAGGTGCGCCGCGACGACCTCGCCCGCGTACATGGTGTGCCCGGGGAAGCGGACGGTCTCGCGGACGACGCACTCGGCCGCGAGCAGCCCGCCGGCCACCCACGGCGACCCGATGGCCCGGGGCGCGCCGAACTCGATCAGCTCGCTGCCGGTCTTGTCGACGTCGGCGACGGAGAAGGCGCCGGCGAAGTCGGCCAGTTCGGCCTGGTCCTCACTGCAGAGCGTCAGGGCGAACTCCCCGGCCTCGGCGATCAGCGCGCCGGTCGCGGCGCGCGGGCCGAGCACCACGGCGGCGTACAGCGGGGCCTTGTTGACGAAGTAGGACCACTCGGCCGCCATCACGTTCGTGATGGCGCCGCAGCGGACGCTGACCAGGCCGACGGTGCTAGTCAGCCGCTTCCACAGGTCGTCGGGGACGGTCGGGGCGGTCATGGGGAACCTGCCTTCGGTGTGCCGGCGGCGAGCCGGAAGCCGATCGGGTAGAGCGGGCTGGGGAAGCCGCCGTGCCTGCGCCGGGTGCGGGCGAGGTCGCCGAAGCGGGCGAAGCCGCCGCCGCGCGCCACCCGGTAGCGCCCGCGGGACGCGGCGAGGTCGTCGGCGACGTAGGGGCCTCCGGGGTAGGGGCGGTAGTCGTCGGCGACGTACTCCTCGACGTTGCCGCCCATGTCGTAGGCGCCGAACGGGGAGCGTCCGGCGGGGAACGCACCCACCGGCGTGGTGGTGTGGACGCCGGTCTCCCTGGTGTTGGCGGCGGCCGGGTCGAACCGGTCCCCCCAGGGGAACTCCAGTCCTCGCGGGCCTTTCGCCGCGTACTCCCATTCGGCCTCGGTGGGCAGCCGCCACGCCCGGCCGGTGCGTTCCGACAGCCAGGCGGCGTAGGCGTCGGCGTCCTCGGGCCGGACCCCTGCCACCGGGTGGTTGGCGCGGTCGTAGGGGTAGGCGCCCAGGTACCAGGTGGACGGCCGCTCGGGGCGGCCGGTGTCGTCCAGGAAGTCGCGGTACTCGGCGTTGGTGACCGGGTAGGCGGCGATCTGGTAGCCGGCCAGTTCGACGACGTGCTCCGGGGTCTCCTTGGCGATCCACTCGGCCTCCACCCCCACATGCGCCCACGCGGCGGCGACCGCTTCGACGTCGCCCGGCGGCAGCCCGATGCGGACGCTGCCGCCCGGGACCGCGCAGGTGGCGGGCACCGGTGTGATGCGGGGGTCGCCGAGGTGGGCCAGCAGCCCGCCCGCCGCGAGGCGCACGGCGAGCGGGGCGGCCGGGTCCTCGACGGTGACGGCCAGGTCCGCCGGGTCGGCGCCGCGCAGCCGGGCGGCGGCACCGTGCGGGAGCCGGAGCAGCTCGGGATCGGTGAGGTCGGCGTGCTCTTCGAAGTGCGGCGACGCCGCCGTGTCCACGGGGTTCATGTCCGCGCCTCCTGCGGGTCGGGAACCGGGGCGTGCCCCGCCGGACGCGTGCCGGACCGCTCGACGAGTTCACCGATGTCCCAGGCCGCCAGTTCGCGGACCGCACCGTCCCGGCCGGGGCCCACGATCAGCACCCGCCCGTCCCAGCCGGCCACCGCCATGCGCCGCCCGTCCAGCCGGGCCATGCACGACACGCCCTGGCGGAACTCGGTCACGAGGCGGCCGGAGGCCAGCGTGCCCGCGCCGTCGTCCCAGTCCACCTCCCAGCAGTAGAGGCCGAAGTCGTAGGAGCCCGCGAGGACGACCGGGGCCGCCGGGGTGCCGAGCAGGCCCACGCACTTCACCGACTCGTCTGCGCCGATGAGGGTCTGCGCCCGCTCCACCGCGGGCGTGCACTCCTCGGGTGCCAGCAGGCCGACCTTGACGGTGTGGTCGCGCGACGCGGACGCGACGACCCGGCCGTCCAGGCAGGCCACGGCGTTGACGAGGTTGCCGTGCTGCCAGAGCGTGACCCGGTCGTGCAGGGGCCCGGCCGCCACCCGCCGGTCGGTCGAAGCGGACAGGAACCGACCTTCGCCGCCGAGCGGCGCGAGCGACTTCACCGATCCCGCGTGCGGGACGCCCCGGCCCGTTGTGCGGAGCGTCCGGGGGTCCAGCGTGATCAGGTCGCCGTTGTAGGTTCCGGCGACCAGGTCGTTCCCGGCCAGGCAGAGCGACGACACCGGAGCACCCAGCGAATCGGTCGTCTCACGCGATCCGCCGCCGCGGCGCACCACCTGCCCGGCGTAGGTCCCGCAGTACACGGTCCCGTCCCGCGCGGCGAGGGACAGGACGGGGCTGTCCGACATGTCCAGCGCGCGGACGGGCGGGCGGCCGCCGCGCGAGCCGTTGGCGTCGTCCGCGCCGACGGCGACGACGGCGCCCGAGTCGCAGCCGATGAGGAGTTCGCGGCCGAGCACCGCGAGCGCGTTCGGGCCGTGCCCCGGCCCGCTCGGGCCGGCGATCTCCCGCCCCGTCGCGGCGTCGAGCAGGTGCGGGCCGTCCCAGAAGCTCCCGGCCGCGACCACCCCCTGCGACACCGCCACCGACCTCGGCCACATCCTGGGATCGCGCATCCGGCGGATCGGCTCCCCCGTGACGTCGAAATGGTGCAGCGAGCCGTCGTAGGCGCCCACCACGAACGAGGAGTCGTCGTCCAGCCAGGCGACGCCGCGCGCCGCCGACGTCGAGACCCGGACCGTGCGCAGGCATTCCAGCCGCGGGGTCAGCAGGTCGACCACGCCGTCGTCGCGGGCCACGGCGAGGACCTTCCCGGAGTGCGACCAGGCGCAGCCCTCGACCGACGTCGCGTAGTGCAGGACCTCGGCGGAGGCCGGGCTCCCCGGCTCGCCGACCGCGACCATCCCGTCCTCGCCCACCGTGGCGACCAGCCCGTCGCGGCTGACCGCGACCGTCATGCAGTGCGCGGCGTGGCCGCCGATCTCGGCGATCAGCGCGCCGGTGCGGGTGTCCCACAGCGTCGCCCGGCCGTCCTCGGAGACGCACGCCAGGCGGCGCCCGTCCGGCATCCAGGCCACGGCGTTGACGTCGTCGGTGTGCCGGGCCAGCACGGTCACGAGGCTGTGCGGGCCGCGCTCGGGGATCCGCCACACGGCCGCCGTCTTGTCCGCCGACGCCGTCGCCAGCACGGCCGGGTCGGCCGGGTTCCACGCCGCGCCGTTGACCAGGCGCCGGTGGCGGAGCCGGGCCAGCGGCACCGGGCGGGACGGGTCGCCGGTGTCCCACACCAGCACGGTCCCGTCATAGGAGCAGCTCGCGAGCCGTCCGCCGTCCGCCCGGAAGGCCACATGGGTGACGGGGGCCCGGTGGCCGGCGGGACCCGGCCGGAGGTCTATCGGACGCATGCCGCCTCCCCGTCCGCCACGGCGGTCCGTCCGGCGGCGGCGTGGTCGTGGTGGACGAGGGTGAACGCGGCCGGCCGCCGGGGCAGCCAGTGGTCGCGCAGCTTGCGGAAGCGCAGCTTCCCGCGCCGCCGGTCGAGCCGGTACAGCGACAGCAGCCCGGTGCGGCAGCCCACCAGCAGGTACGGGACGCCGGCGGCGTCGTGGACCATCGACAGCGCCTTCGGGTAGTCGGGCAGTTCCTCCAGCAGCCCGAGGAGTTCCCCGGTCTCCCGGTCGTAGCCCGCCAGCTGCATCCCGTAGGAGCCGGCGCAGACCAGGTCGTCGTCCACGGCGGCGTTCTCGACGGTGTTGGACAGCAGCTTCGACCACCGGCACACCACGCCCTGGCCGACCACCACCTCCTTCACGCCTCCGTCCCCGGTGATGAAGGCCCGCCCGTCCTGGAACCACAGGCGCTTGGGGTACTCGCCCTGGTCGAACCGCCACCGCACGCCGCCGTCCGCCGCGTCCAGCAGGACGATCACGCCGTTGCGGGTGACCAGGAGCCGGTCGCCGTCCGGGAGGTAGGTCGCGGCCCACACCGGGAGGCCGTCCACATCGAACGCCTCCAGCCGCCGCCCGTCGGCGGCGTCCAGCTCGACGGCGCCCGCGTTGGTCGCGGCCAGCGCCCGCGTCCCGTCCGGCGAGGCGGCGATCGTGTGCGGCAGGGCGGGCAGCTCACCGCTCCACCGGAGGACGCCGTCGCGGCCCGCGCGGAAGACCCGTCGGTCGCGCGTGATGCCCAGCCATCCGTCCGGCAGGGGCGCCACTCGGCGGGTGAACCCGAAGCCGGTCGCGTGCTCGGCCTCCACGCGCAGCATCGGCCCCGCCGCCGAGTCCCGGACGGCGACGACCGCCACGCCGGTGTCGGTGGCGCAGTAGAGCGTGCGGGGATCGTCCGGCGCCGGCTGGACGTCCCACACGGCCTGCCGCCGGAAGCCCGCCGCGCCCCGGAACTCCCCCTCGGCGTCCAGGCGGACGATCTCTCCGTCCTGGCACAGCACGTAGACGTCACCGTCCGGGCTCACGGTCAGATCGGACAGCTGGTGCGGGAAGCCGGTCACCGTGCGGACGATCCGCAGCTGCGGACCGGAGTTGTCGAAGATGTGCAGCTCACCGTCGAAGCCGCCCGCGTAGGCGCGCAGGTGGTCGGGGGAGAAGCCGACGAACTCGACGTCGTCGCGGGCGAAGAGGCACTCGCCGGCCTTCTCCCCGGACATGCCGACGACGACGATCCCGTTGGCGATGTCGGCGTTCTCTCCGGCGCCGAAGTCCTGGGTGGCCCAGAAGCGGTCGTGCCGGGCGTCGTAGCGGACCCGGTGGATGTTGCCGTCGTCCAGTTTCACCGACTCCGGGAACTCGCCGTCGGCGAACGAGCCGAAGCGCAGGTTCCCCTTCTTGTCGGACACGGCGTGCCGGGTCGGATGGTCGGTGCACGCCCATTCCATCGGGCTGTCGCCGCAGATGTTGGGGCGGATGTCGAGCACTTCGAAGGTGTGCAGATCCACCACGAGCATCTGGTGGTGGTAGCCGCTGGTCACGAAGACCCGTCCGTCCCATGCGCAGATCCCCCGAGAGCTCATCGGGGAGGGCCGCTCGTTCGGGATGAGCATCGACGGGTCGCAGACGGTGGCCGGGTCGAGGCGGTCCACCAGTTCCAGCGTCTCCAGGGACCACCGGAACACGGCCCCCATCCGGTCCTTTCCGATGACCCATCCGCCGGCGACCTCCAGTCCGTACAGCGGCCGGCCCTGACGCACGAAAGGCGACGATCTGACGACCTTGAAGTCAGCGTCGAGCAGGTGGACGCGTCCGTAGACGTCCGAGGCGAGAAGCCCCGTGCCTGGCACGTACACGATGCGAACGATGCGGTCTACCAGATCCACGATGACCCCGGTCACTTGCTGGGCTCGACGCCGCGCCGGTCGCCGTCGTCGTCGTCATCGTCATCGTCGTCGTCGGCGTCGTCATCGTCATCGGCTTCGTCGTCATCGTCGTCGTCGCACTGGACGCCGCCGGCCGCCGTACCGCCCGGGCCGGTGGCGCTCGGATCGGGCGCGGCCTTGCGGACGGCCTGGGTCAGGGCATCGACCTGCGCGCCGCGCCGTCCGGACCCGACGAGGTAGGTGACCTTCCAGACGGCCCGGCCGTTCTCCTCGGTCAGCTTGACGCCGGTGACCCGGCCGCCCCCGGCCTTGCGCAGCACCAGGTCGGCGGCCTGCGCGGCGTTCGTCACCTTCGGCGCCGCCGGCGACTGCCGCGTGCCGCCCCGGTCGTTCCGCTGCAGCGACTTCTCGCCCGCGACCGTCCCGGCCTGGACCGAGTCGCCGGAGCCGGTGCCGGCGGCCGGCCCCTGACCCGCGATCATCACGCCCGCTCCGCCGATGGCCAGCCCGCTGGCGGCGATGGCGGCGGCGACGGATTTGCGCATGGGAAACCTCCAGCTGATCGGATGCGTGCGCTCTCGAACGGGCTGTACGAGGCGCCCGCGGCCGCCGGCCGGGCCGCTGTCAGACTCTTAACCGCCCCCTGGCCGTTTCCTAGCACTGCCTTACTCGGGCGAAGGCCGGCCCGATCTCGCTTGGCGTTCAGGCCACCAGGACCGTCAGCGGGGCTGCTTGGTGTAGTCGCGGGTGTACCAGCGCTTCGGACGCACCCGCGTCAGGACCATCGTGTCGGCGGCGTCCTTCGTGGCCTCCAGGTACTCGGCACCGCCCTCGGCGCCGAGGTAGCGCTCGGCCATCGCGCGGCGGTCCTCGGGACGGGCCGGGTCCTCGAACCCGACGACCGGTCCCTCCACCGAGACGTACCGGTAGGGCAGCGCGGCCTCCTGGGCCACCAGGCTCACCCGCCCCGCCGCCCGGATCAGGGCCATCTTGCGGCTGTCCCGGCCGGTGATGAAGGTGATCTCGCCACCCGGCTCGTAGGCGTACCAGACGGGCATCGCCAGCGGCGCCCGGCCCGCGTCGTCCGCCACGCTCAAGATGCCCACGTGCGGGCCGGCGAGAAACGCCTCCCGCTCGGCCGCGCTCATCGTCAGGCTCATCCCGGCTCCTCTCCGCCGATCACCCCCAGCATGCCCGGCCGCGGCCCCGGCGATGCGGACGCGGGCCCCGGCGATGCGGGCGCGGGCTCAGATGCGGTGGCGGAGGAGGAGATCGGCCGGATAGGGGTCGAGGTAGGTCTGCTGAGCCAGGTAGGCGAGGTCGGACACCGCGAGCCGAGGACGCGGCGGCTCCCCGGGCGGCGGGGCGGGCGGCGGCCTGGGCGGGGTCACAGCAGGTCCTTCAGCCTGCGCAGCCCGCGGGCGGTGCGCGCCTTGACGGTGCCGAGCGGCACCGCGAGCCGGTCGGCGATCTCCCGCTGGGTCAGCTGCCCGTAGTGGGCGAGGACGATCGCCTGCCGCTGCGCGGGCGGCAGCCCGGCCAATGCCCTGCGGACGTCGCACGCGGCGTCCACGGCCGAGGTGGCGTCGGGCACGCCGACGGTGTCGTCCAGCGGCGCCGAGCGGCGGCTGTGCCGCGCCTCTGCCCGCAGCTGGTCGATGGCCCGCCTGCGGGCGATGGCCAGGATCCACGGCTCCAGGCCGCGGGCCGGGTCGAAGCGTGCGCGTGACCGCCAGACCTCCAGGAAGACCACCTGCACCACGTCGTCCACGGCGTGGGCGGGCACGAGCCTTCCCGCGTGGCGGCGGACGAGGGGGCCGAGTGCGGCGTAGCACTCGCTCAGTGCCGCCTCGTCGCCTTGGGCGAGCCGCTGTTCCAGGGTCATGCGGACCCGGTGCCCGGCAAAATCGCTTCAAAACTTGTTCATAGTTAAGGCGAGGTGAAGCCGTCGGCAGGACACCGCAAAGGGAACGAGCCCGACATCAAGGACGAGTTCCGGTTCCGAGGGCGGACGTCAGTTCGGTGACGGCGTCCTGGAGGGCCGCCACCGGCGCGGCGTGCGCCGGAAGCCGGTCGCGTTCCCAGCCGGGTCCGCCGACCGCCAGCCGGTACGGCGGACGCGAGGCGGGCAGCGCCGCCAGCCACGCGGGATCGCCGGTCTCGGCGGTCTGCGACCACACGAAGACGGCGTTCGGCCCGGTGCGCCGGATCGCGGCGGCCAGCGCCGGGGGCGGCACGCGCGCTCCCAGGACCAGCGCGTCCACGCCCGCCTCGGCCAGCGCGGCGGCCAGCGCGTGCACCGGCAGGCTGTGCTGCTCCTCCGGCGCGCAGGCGAGCAGCACGGGGCGGGCGTTGCGCGGCCGGAGCGGCGGCGCGGTCTCCGCCAGGCACCCGAGCAGGACCGTGGACAGCAGGTGCTCGGCCTCCACGCAGTCGCCCGTCGCCTCGTGCTTGCGTCCGATGCCGACCAGCACGGGCGCGATGAGGCCGTCCCATGCCCGCACGACCCCGTCCCGGCGCAGCGCGGCCCGCACGGTGCCGGCCATCGCGGGACGGTCCAGCGCCATCGCCGCCCGGGCCAGGCCCCGCACCGCCGCGGCCCGCCCCTCGTCCCCTCCTGGGTAGGTCACGGGCACGCGGTTGCCGCCGGCGCCGTGCGCGCGGGGCGGCGGCGGCGCGCCCGGCGGCGTGCCCAGCGCGACGCGGGCGGCCTCGCCCGGCGGCGCCCCGGCGAGGATGCGCCGCTGCATGACCTCCAGCCGCGCCAGGTCCGCGGACGTGTAGCGGCGGTGACCGCCCGGGCTGCGCCCACTCGGGCCGATGCCGTACCGGCGGTCCCAGGTCCGCAGGGTGGACGGCGCCACCCCGAGGCGCTGCGCGACCGCGCCGACGCCGAGGCCCGCCTCCCGCTCCGCCGGCCCGCCCATGTGCCCGCTCCCCTTCGTCCCGCCGAGCCTACGACCTGCCAGGTCTTCGCCGGAACTCCAGACGCCGGTTGCAGTTTCGGCCTCACTTGAGCGGGTCGTGGCCCCAGTTCATCAGCGAGTAGCGCCACTTGGTCTCGGTGACGTCCCCGGACGGACGCTGGGCGAGGTGCCGGTGGACGTACCCGGTCACCTTCCGCATGTGCGCATAGTCGTCCGCGCTCAGGTCCGCCTTCTTCTTGCGGAGCAGCTCGACGATCCGGCGCCCGGACGCGTGCCCCGTCGACTCCCCGCCGCCGTCCTTCTGGCCGCTCGACCGCGACTCCTCGGTGTCCAGCCACCGCTCCAGTTCCCCGGCCGTCATGTTCACGGCCTCGCCGAACTCGGCCGCCGCCTCCTCGTCCTTGTCTCCCATGCGCATCGCGGTACCCGCCCCCGGATGCGGATAGTCACCGCGAACGGCCTGGTCATCGCCCGGTCCGGCGGGGCGCCCGGCGTCGCCGCCATCGGCACGTGCGTGGCGGGCAAAATCCAGCACAGGAGCGCTTGTGCAGGTCAGAGAGGGGTACGGGCGGACCGATCAAGGGGGAGAAATGATCAACTCACTGCACAAGATGGGCATCAAGTCCAATCTCATGTACACGGCGGGCCTCGTCTCGATCGGCCTGTCGTTCGCCTCTTGGGCCGCGTCCAAGCAATTGGAGGACGCGGGCCTGGAACGCGCCGACCGCTGGGGCATCTTCGTCGGCGAATGGGCCCCGACCTTCTTCGCCATGGGCATCGCCCTCCGCATGGAGGAGACGCGGGACCAGGCCATGCTCGAGACACCGGGGCACCGCTCGATGGACGAGCGGGTCTCCGCGTCCCAGTCCGCGGCCATGCGCTGATCCGGGGGGCGATTGTGGCCGCGCCGCCGCGCGCCGCGCAACCGATCGGCCGCCCGGTTCCGAAGAACGGTGCAGAACCTTTCGGACAATGATGGAGGAAGAGTGCACTCCCGACATCGTTGGCGCGGTCCGCGCGGCGGCCGCTGATGGCGGCGAGCGGGCCGGTCGTCGTGATCGGGGCCGGCCTGTCCGGGCTGTCGGCGGCGGTCCATCTCGCCGCGCGGGGCCGCGACGTCGTGTCCGCCGCCTGGACCCGTTCTACCGGCTGTCCTTCCACGACGGATCGCGGCTGGACGTGGTGGCGGGCGCGCAGCGGATGGCCGAGAACGTCCGCGCAGCTCGGACCCGTCGGCGAAGCGGTAGCGGCACAGCTCGTCCAGCTCCGCCAGCTCGCGCCGGACGCCCAGCTCGCGGAAGACGCCCGGCAGGGTCAGCAGCGACGGCCCCAGCGAGAAGGCGAACCCGTCGCGCTCGGCGAGCTTCCCGCCGAGCCGGTCCAGCCGCTCGTGCAGCGCGACATCGTGGCCGCCGCGCGCCAGCAGCAGCGCGGCGACCATCCCGCCGACCCCGCCGCCGACGACGATCACCTCGGCCATCGGCGCCTCCACGCCAGGACGGTGAACGCGCCCATCGCCGCCCCGCCCGCCACGGCCACCGGCCGGTCGGGCGGCTCGAAGACCGCCGCGAACGCCAGCGTCTCCATCAGCTCGACGCCGCAGCACCACGACGACGCTCGTCAGCCGGACCGGCTCGGGCCGCACCCCGACAGCACCTGCGCGGCCACCATCGCGCCCAGGCAGCCGGCGCCGGCCGACACCCACGCTCGCGCGCGCCGCCCGGCGGCCCACCCGCGGTGCCGGGCCCGTACCCGCCTCATACACGACCTTCGCCGGCGACCCCCACCGCGATTGCAATGCGGGCGGCGGACGTCTGCCAGGACGTCGGAGCCGGGTTACGTGTACCAGCACCACGCGCAGCCCGGAACGGAATCCGGCGGGCTTGACCGAGGCGCAGCGCATCAACGCCCAGCTCCAGAAGGACCGCGCCGGGCGGGGACGGCCCCAGGACGCGACGTAGCACCTCGTCGACGGGCTGCCCGAAGCACTGACGGGCCTACTTCTTCCTCGCGACCAGCGCCACCGCGATGAGCGACTCGCGGTGCTCCTGGAAGACCCGGCGCATGTCGAGGACGCGCCGGCGGGCGTCCCCCTGCACGAGCAGGTTCTTGCCGAACCGCAGCGCTCCGGCCAGCCCTTCGTCCGAGACGAGCCGCCGCGACTGCAGCAGCGCCATCGGCGCGGTGTCCACCCACTCGACGACGAGGCCGTGCTCCTCGACGACGGCCTTCCACTCCCCGGCCGTCTGGGGGCGCGCGTTGACCTTGATGCTGCGCGCCAGCGCGTGCCGCACCTCCGTCTTGACGTCGTCGCCGATCCCCTCCGGGGTGAGGCCGAGCTCGTGGATCGCGTACCGCCCGCCGGGACGCAGGACCCGCGCGGCCTCGGCGACGATCGCCTTCTTCGCCTTGTCGCCCTGCATCGTGAGCATCGCCTCGCCGACCACGACGTCGGCGCTCGCATCGGGCAGCCCGGTCGCCGAGGCGTCCGCGACCTTCACCGTTCCACGCCCGCCGACCACGTCCAGGACGCTGGCGGCGGCGTCCGGGTCACGATCGACGCCGATGTACCGGGCGGGCCCGCGATCGAGGATCTCCTGCGCGGTGCGCCCGAGGCCGGGCGCCAGCTCGACGACGTCGCGGCCGCGGACGTCCGCTCGGTCGAGCATGCGCCGGGTCAGCCCGACGCCTCCCGGGCGGAGCACCTTCTTGCCCAGCCGCGCGAGGAGCCAGTGCCCCTGAACCTGTTCGCTAGAACGCCCCGAGGCGGGAACCGTGAGTGATCGCTGGTCCACCGTGACTCCTTCGATTCCGATGGAAGTTAGGCAAGCCTAACCTAATTGCATCCGGCCCGCAGTATGGCACGGGCGACATCGCCCGAGGCGAGAACCGGGCGCCACCTGCGGCCGCGCACCCATGTGGGGAAGGTCTCCCGCCTGACAGCCTCCAGCGGCTTGTTTTTCGCACAGTTTGACTTGTAAAAACTAGCACCGGCAATGAAAATCCCTTCACTGGAGGTTGCGTGACAGCGCCACCGGCACGCCCCCGCACGCGACGCGGCCCGCTCATCGGCCGCGGCTGGGTCCAGGCGGCCGCCCTCATCACCGCTTTCGGCTTCTTCGTCCTCGTGCTGATGGGGTTCCAGAGCTACCGCTCGACTCCCCCGATCCCCGAACGCACCGTCGCGGCCGGCGGCGGGACCGTCTACACCCATGACGACGTCATGGCCGGCCAGGACGTCTTCCTCAAGAACGGCCTGATGGAGTACGGCTCGGTCTTCGGTCACGGCGGCTACCTCGGGCCCGACTTCACCGCCGACTACCTGCACCGCGCGGCCCTTTTGGTCAACCGGGCCCACGGCGGGGCGGACACCCCGCTGGAACAGACGATCAAGGACTTCCGGACGAACTCCTACGACGAGAAGTCCGGCACCCTCACCATCTCCGCGGCGCAGGCCGACGCCTTCACCGAGCTGACCCGGCACTACACCGAGTTCTTCTCCCAGCCGCAGGGCAAGACCGGGCTGCGCCCCGAGGCGATCACCGACCCGGCCCAGGTGAGGCAGCTGACCGCGTACTTCGCCTGGAGCGCGTGGGCGTCCGCGGCGGAACGTCCCGGCAAGCACTACAGCTACACCAACAACTGGCCCGCCGAGCCGCTGGTCGGCAACTCGCCGACCGGGTCCACCGTGGTGTGGAGCGTGATCAGCCTCATCGCCCTGATCGGCGGGACCGGCGCGCTGTTCGCCGCGTTCGGGCGCTGGAACTGGCTCGGCTGGCACGGCCGCGACCACCGCGAGCTCCGGTTCAAGGAGCCCCGGACGGTGCCGCTGACCCCGAGCCAGCGGGCGATGGCCTGGTTCTTCTTCGTGATGGCCGGGATGTTCCTCGTCCAGACGTTCGCCGGGGCCGCCGCCCAGCACTACCGGGCCGACCTGGAGAGCTTCTTCGGCATCCCGCTGGACCGCTGGCTGCCCTACAACGTGATGCGGTCCTGGCACGTCCAGCTGTCGCTGCTGTGGGTGGCGACCAGCTTCCTCGCCGCCGGGATCTTCCTCGTCCCGATGATCACCCGCCGCAGGGACCCCAGCGGCCAGGCGAAGCTGTCGTACCTGCTGCTCGGCGCGCTCGTCATCGTGGTCGCGGGATCGCTGCTGGGCGAGCTCGCCGGCATCCACGGCGCCTTCGGCGACCTGTGGAAGTGGATCGGCATGCAGGGGTGGGAGTACCTCGACCTCGGCAAGCTGTGGCAGATCCTCCTCACCGTCGGCATGGCGTTCTGGGTGGTGATCCTTTGGCGCGGCATGCGGCACCGGCTCACCGGAGAGCACCGCGGCAACCTGCCCTGGCTGTTCTTCTTCGCCGCGCTGGCGCTCCCGATCGTCTACTCGGCCGGCCTGATGACCAGCAACGAGAGCAACTACGCCATCTCCGACTTCTGGCGCTTCATGGTCGTCCACCTCTGGGTGGAGGACTTCCTGGAGCTGTTCACCACGGTGATGGTCGCCTACATCTTCGTGCTGCTCGGCGTGGTCAGGGAGAAGATCGCGCTGCGCGTGGTGTTCCTCGACATCATCCTCTACAGCGTCGGCGGCGTCATCGGGACCGCGCACCACTGGTACTTCAACGGCGAGCCCGCCGAAGTGCTGGCGCTCGGCGCGTTCTTCTCCGCCTTCGAGGTCATCCCGCTGACGTTCCTCACCGTCGAGGCGTGGACGTTCATCCGGCTCGGCGCGCGGCAGGAGTCCAAGAGCCCGACGCCGTTCCCGCACCGCTGGGCGGTCATGTTCCTCGTCGCGGTCGGCTTCTGGAACTTCCTCGGCGCCGGCGTGTTCGGCTTCCTGATCAACCTGCCGATCGTCTCCTACTACGAGATCGGCACGGCGCTGACCGCCAACCACAGCCACGCCGCGATGATGGGCGTCTACGGGATGCTCGCCGTCGGCTTCGCGGTCTTCGCGCTCCGCTACCTGGTGCCCGCGAAGCACTGGTCGGACCGGCTGGCCTCCGTCAGCTTCTGGTCGCTGAACGCCGGACTGGCCTGGATGTCCTTCGCGACGCTGATGCCCCTCGGCATCCTGCAGCTCTACCGCTCGGTGGACGCCGGGTACTTCGACGCGCGCAGCCCGGAGTTCATCGGCAACTCCACCAACGCGCTGTTCGAATGGCTGCGGCTGCCAGGCGACGTGGTCTTCATGGTCGGCGGGGTCCTGCCCCTGCTCTGGCTGACCTGGCAGGCCGTCCGCCACCGAGGACGGCACCTGCCCGGCGAGAGCGGCGGCAGCGCCACGGACCCCGCGTCCGCCTCCGACCCCGGCGGAGCCGCGCCGGAACCGGAGCTGGCCCTGTTCACCGAGGTCGTCGACCGCCCCCAGGCCACCAGCGGGCAAAGCTGAACAGGAAGGAGCCCGCCATGCGGTCAGAAGCCGTCTTCATCGCCTGCTACGCCCTGCTGCTGGTCGGCGTGGCGGGCGGCCTCCACCGGCTCGGGAAGGTCGACACCTCGCCGTGGCGGAGCCGGGCGCTGGCCGCCCACCGGCGGCAGGCCCCCGGACCGCCGCCCACCGGCCGGGCGGACTGGCCCCACTCGGAGGCGGGCCGGCTCAACACGCTCATCGCGCTGATCACGGCCCTGTCCGCGGTCACCCTCGTGATCGTCGAACTGGCCCGCAACCACCGCCCCGCCGAGATCCCGCTACTGGGCACGGCCGGCCTGGCCGCGGCCACAACGACCGCGCTCCTGCTACGGGCGTTCACCAACAGATCCCACCCCGCCCCATGAAACCGGGCCCCGAGGCCGACCGGCCTCGGGGCCCGGCCGCTGCATCCCGAGCGCTCAGCGACTTCCCGGCGGCTCCTGGCAGGTCATTCGGCTGCTGGGTCCGGGTCTTCGTTCTGTGGGCCGGGGGCAGGCGGGGTCGGGGGGTGCTGCTCGATGACGGTTCGGGCGCGTGTCAGCAGGTCTGCGGCGCGCGGGTAGTCGGCGAGTTGCTCGACGAGCAGGTCCAGCACGGGCAGCAGGAACCGCGGGGGGACGTTGCGGGCGGCCAGGATGTCGGCGGTCCACGCCATGAAGCCGGTGAACAGTTCGTGGTCGTCCAAGTAGAGGGCGGTGCTGAAGAACTCCACGATGTGGGAGACGTCCTCGGCCGTCCGGTCCCGCTGCTCGACGGTGTAGTCGGCCATCGCCGGGATCCGGGCCTGCAACCCGTCCAGTACGTGCCGGACCAGGCGGGGGGCCGCGCCGGTGACGTGGGCGTAGGTCTGGTCCGCCAGGTGCGGCAGGTCGTCGACGGCCCGGCGGCGGAGCGGCTCGGGCAGCGGGCCGCGGGCGAGCCGGTCGGCGGCGGCGCGGGCGTCGGGCGCCCACGCGTCCGCGCCCAGCAGTGCGGCGTAGCGGCCGTCCGGGCCGTAGGCGGCGCCGCCCACCATGACCGGGGTGCCGGTGGCCTGGCATGCGGTGATGGCGGCGTGCGCGTCCGGGAGCCGGGTGGCGATCGAGGACGACAGCGCCACCGCGGCGGGGCGGGTCCGGTGCAGGTGGGAGATCAGGTGCGGGGTCGGCACCTGGGCGCCGAGGTAGTCGACCTGCCAGCCGCGCAGCCGCAGCACCTCGGCCAGCAGGCGGGCGGGCAGGGCGTGCCACTCGCCGTCGATGCACGCCACCGCGATGCGGCCGTGCCGTTCCGCGGCCGCCGCCTCCCGCCGCCGGACGGCCGGGTGATGCGCGACCGCGCCGATCACGCGCTCGTTGACGGCGGTGGCGGTGTGCTCCTGCGCGACGGTGATCCGGTTGGCCGCCCATTCCCGCCCGACCCTCTCCTGCAGGGGGGCGATGACGTCCATCAGCACGTCCTCGGGGTCCATCCCGTCGTCGAGGGCCGCCAGCACGATGTCGGTCGCGGCGTACTCGTCCCCGTCCATGACGGCCGCCCAGAGCGCGTCCGCCGGCACCCCGGCCTTCTCGCCGGGGGGCCGCGTCGAGCGTGTCATGAGGTCCTCCCCTCCGGTCCGCGGGCGGGCGCGGTGATCGCTATCACCGCCATGTCGTCGTGCCGGCCCGTCCCGACCCATTCGGCGGCCAGCATGTGCACCCGCTCCACCAGCGCTTCCGGGGGCATGGCGCCGCACCCGGCCAGCGCGGCGCGGAGCCGCTCGTCGCCGAACATCTCGTCGCCCAGCGGCCCGCCGACGGCCTCGGTGATGCCGTCGGTGTACAGCAGGCAGGTGTCCCCGGGACCGAGCGTCTCCTCCACGGTCGTCACCTCGATCTCATCGAGCACGCCGATCAGCGAGCCGCGGGTCGGCGCCGCCTCGACCTTCCCGCCGGCCCGGACGATCAGCGGCGCGGGGTGTCCGGCGCCGGTCAGCCGCAGCCGCACGTCCGCGCCCTGCCGGCGGGCCGAGGCCAGCACCAGGGTGACGAACCGCCCCGCACCGTCCAGCAGCAGGGCCCCGTTGAGCAGCTCCAGGACGCGCCGGTGGTCGTCCGCCATCGGCAGCAGCGCCCGCAGCGTGGTGCGGATCTTGCCGGTCAGCACCGCGGCCTCCAGGCCCTTGCCGCACACGTCCCCCAGCGCCGCCAGCGCCCCGGCCCGCGAGCCGCCCTCGGCGGCGGGGAACACGTCGTAGAAGTCGCCGCCGACCAGGTCCTCGTCACCGGACGGCCGGTAGCGCGCGGCCACCTCCACCCCGTCCAGTTCCAGGGCGCGGGGCGGCAGCAGCTCGCGCATCAGGGTCGCGCTGATGGACGCCTGCTCGCCGTAGAGGCGCGCGGCCGACAGCATCGCGCCGGCCCGCGCGGCGAAGAGGCGGACGGCAGGCTCCTCCCCCACCGAGAACGCCTCCGGACCCGACAGGCGCATCAGCACCAGCGCCCCGGCCGGGACACCGTGGCCGGGAAGCGAGATGACCGCGATCGCCGCGGGCCTTCCCGGCGCGAGGCCGAGGAGCCAGGCGGGGGCGGTCAGCGGATCGATCCAGCGCGGCGGCACCGGGGGGAAGCCGCGCAGCGCGTCGGCCAGGCCCTCGACCTCGGCCGGGTCGATCGGCAGTTCCCCATGGCCGATCCGCCCGCCGGCGCCCGAGCAGGCGACGGGACGGCTCCCCTCCGACCGCGGGACGACCACCACGGCGGCGTCGGCCAGGTGCCGGGCGGCCATCCGCGCCGTCACCTCCATGCAGCGCTCCAGGTTGAGCACCTCGGGCAGTTCCTCGGCCATCTCGATCAGGAACGCCGCGTGCTCGCGCTCCGTGACGTCGACCAGCCACCAGGCGGTCAGCTCCGGCGTCCCGCCGTCCGGCACCGGGTACGCCTCGACCAGGCGGTCACCGATCGGCCCGCGGGCGGCCGGGCCCGTGCTCGCCCGTCCGGTACCGGCTCCTCCCGGACGGGTCCGTTCGCCGAGGGACCGCTGAGCGCGGGCCAGCCAGTCCGGGGGGGCCGGCGCCGGCCCGCCGGGCGGGATGCCGAGCAGCATGCGCGCCGCGTCGTTGACCTGGACGACGCCCCCGTCGGCGTCGGCGAACAGAACCGCGCTCGGAGCGGAGCGCAGGACGGGATCGAGCACGTCCCGCGCGCCGCCTTCGCGTTGGGTCGGTTCCGTCACGCCGTGGCCTCCGAAGGTTCGTTGTCTTTTCCCCGATGCCCCCACCGGCCTCGCCGTACTCTCCAGCCGGACCGGACGGTCCGCTGGTCACAGCGGCCCGGTTCTCCGCCCCCCGGGGAGAGCGGGCGGCCGGGCGTGCCCGGCCGGTCGCGGAGCGGGCGGCGCCTGCTCCGCGGGTCCGTACACGGTACAGGGACGTGCGGACTCCGGCCCATCCGGTCGCACCTCAACGATCACCACCCGCGATCGGCGCGGCCCGCGCGTGCCTGATCGCCCGCGCGGTTCAGGCGCCGGCGCGGGAACTCGACGCGTCGTGAGGTCCGGGGTTCAGCCGCCCGAGCGGTCCGCCCGGTCGCGGTGACCCCCGGACACCCGGGTGTACCCGGCCACGATGGCCTCCATCTCGGCGGGGGTGATCACGTCCTCGATGCGGTCGAACCCGTCCGGGGCCCGGCGTTCGACCTCCTCGATGACCTGTTCCGGGCCGCCGAGCCGGTTGCGGAGGACGATCTCGGCGGTGGCGGGGAGCCGGTCCCGCTGGTACGCGAGCAGGGCCTCGGCCGGGTCGGCGTGCTCCGTCAGGCGGGTGCTCAGGTCGACGGCGTCCAGAATGGCCTGGCCTGCGCCGTTGGAGCCCATCGGGTACATCGGGTGGGCGGCGTCGCCCAGCAGGGTGACCCGGCCGCGCGTCCAGTAGGGCAAGGGGTCGCGGTCGCACATGGGGAACACGAACGGATCCCGGGTGGACTCGATCATGGCGGCGTGGTCGAACAGGCGGCAGGTGAAGCGCCCGACGTGCGCGGCCAGGTCCGCGGGGTCGGCGGGACGCGTCCAGTCCTGCTCATCGGGCGGCGGGTCCCCGGGACGGCCGATCATGACGCCCATGGCCCAGTTGGTCAGCCGGGTGCCCGGCGCAGTCCCCGCCGCGATCGGGTACACGACGAGCTTGACGCTGTTGCCGCCGAGGATCACCATCGTGCGTCCGGTGCCGAACGCGGGCCATTCGGTGGCGCCGCGCCAGGTCATCGTGCCGCTCCAGCGCGGCGGGCCCTCGTCGGGGAACAGGATCGAACGGGTGGCCGAGTGGATGCCGTCGGCCCCGACGAGGACGTCCCCGCGTGCGTGCGAGCCGTCGGCGAACCAGGCGGTCACGCCGCCGGCGTCCTGCTCGAAGCCGGTCAGGCGGTGACCGGTGCGCACCGCGTCCGCGCCCAGCCGCTCCACCACCGCGCGGTAGAGCAGGCCCTGCAGCCGGCCGCGGTGCACGCTGATCTGCGGATGCGCGAACCCGGCCGCCCGCCCGCAGTGCCGGCGCATGATCTCCTGGCCCAGCCGGTGGGTGTAGATCAGCTCACCGGTGCGCACCCCGGCCTCGTCCAGCCGGTCCAGCAGCCCCAGCGCGGCCAGTTCCCGGACCGCGAACGGCAGCGCGTTGATCCCCACGCCGAGCTCGCGGATCCGCTCGCCGCGCTCGTAGACCGCGCACCCGATGCCCTCGGCGTGCAGGCGCAACGCGGTGAACAGCCCGCCGATCCCGGCTCCCACGATCATGACCTTCACGGGTGCTCCTCGGCCGGCCGCGGCGAGACGCCTTCGCGGGCCGTGCCCGGTGACCCGCCGGCCTTGCGGCGGAGCGAACCGGTCCTGATGAGCCGAACGAAGAGGCTGACGATGAACAGGGCGGCCACGCCGGCCAGGGCGAGAAGCGAGAGTCGCAGGGTGGGCGCCCACGGCCATCTCGGGCCGGCCGGGGCGGGTCCGGCGTCGCGGTACTCCAGGATCTTGCGGGTCCACCGGGCCGTGGGCCTGTCGAGCGTGCGGGCCATGGAGTCGAGCACCGGGTCGAACGCGAAGCCCGGCTGCCGGTGCGGGTACTCCAGGGGGACGCCGGCGCGCCGGGCGGCGACCGCGATCGCGGGGTCGGCGGCGGTCGCGGCGGCGGTACCCGGGACCATCAGGCGGTCGATGCCGTCTCCGGCGTCGGCGAGGCGCACCCGCGGGACGAAGGTCAGCCCGTGCCGGGAGCGCACGGTGGGCGTGGACGCGATCGCGACCGTCCGGACGGCCTTGACCTCGGCGAACGGGCTGAACGCCGAGGCGAGCTCCAGCTCCCCGACACCGTCGGTGAGCACCACCCCGACCCTGCTGCTCCGCGAGCGGTACCCGAGGTTGAGCACGTGCACGATCGCGTCCGACGGTGAGATCCGAGACTCGGGCATGTGCGCGGGCGCGCCGGGTGAGTAGCGGGTCCAGCCGGCGGTCCGGGCGGCCGCGGCGGCGGTGTCCTCGCCGGCCAGCCGCTCGATCACCCTCAGCGTCCCGTCCACCGAGGACAGCAGCCCGCCCGTGGTGATCACCTTGCCCGCGTCGACGTAGCGGACCCCGCGCCGCCAGCGCACCGCGGGATGTGCGTCCTCCAGGCCGGAGAGCCGGTACCAGTGCGAGGTGGCCTCGCGGCCGTCGAGGAGGCCGGCCTCGGCGACCAGCCGGGCTCCGGTGCACACGCCCAGCACCAGCCCGCGGCTCGCGGTGTCCCGCAGCCACGCGACGACGCGGCGGTCGGCGTCCTCGTCGGAGGGCAGCTCCGGTACCACCGTGACGTCCGGCGCCTTACCGCCCAAACGCCGGCTGAGCTGCGCGAAGTCCAGGTCCGGGAGCAGGTCCAAGCCCCCGAGCAGCGGTACGGGACGGCGTTCGGGCGCGACCGTGTAGACGTTGAACCTCCCCGTGCTCGCCAGCAGGTCGTAAGGGACGAGCGCGTCGGCCACGTTGGCGCCCGCGTTGCCGACGACGACCGCCACGGTGGGCTTGTCCGGGGCGTGCGCGGGCGGAGCCACCGCGGGGACGCGCTCGGCGTCGGGCGGCGCGTACCGGTAGGACGCGAAACCCCGTGCGCTGATGAGGAACTCCACGGCCGGGACGAGGAGCAAGGCCACAAGGACTGCGAGTACACGGCCGAGGATGCGGAGAACCCGCGCGCCCCGTCCCGTCCTCATGGCGTCACCCCTCCACAGGTTCGGGTCTCCCCTTGCGGTACGGTCCCGCCGGGTTCCGGCCGGGGCATGACGACAGGTCGCATCGACCCACTCCTAGGAACTGATCACAGCTCAGCCTTGCCGCATACGAGGCTGCAGGCTGCGGCCGAGCGTGTCGTTAGGCGTCAGCGCACTCTTGTTCAGCCTGCGTGCACTGTCGCGCACTCCTGGCGGAACTGGCGCGGTGAAAGGCCGTAGGCGCTGCGGAACGCCTGGCTGAAATGCGCGGGGCTGGTGAATCCCCAGCGGGCCGCGATCGCGCTGATCGGGCGTGACGCCAGGCTGGGATCGGCCAGGTCGCGATGGCACCGCTCCAGGCGGCGCGCGCGGATCCAGCCGGCGACCGTTTGCCCGTCCTGCTGGAACAGCTTGTGCAGGTAGCGCAGGGAGATGTGGTGCGCGGCGGCGATGGCGGCGGGTGTCAGGTCCGCGTCGCCCAGGTTCGCCTGGATGAAGGCGCGGATCTGCGCCGTCAGCGCCCGCCGCCTCGTCGGCTGCGGCACGTCGCTCCGCCGGTCCAGCGCGTTGCCGAGCGCCGCGGTCAGCACGTCGATCGCCAGCGAGGAGAGCCGGGCGGTCTCGGCCGGGCTGAGCTCGTCCAGGTGCCGGGCCATCTGCAGCATGAACTGCGAGGAGAGCGCACCGACGCCGCGGCCGCCTGGAATGGGCTCCGCGGTCAGCCGCCGCAGCTCGTGCTCCGGGAACGGCAGCAGCGTGCGCGGAAACCGCAGCAGGAGCACCTGGCTCTCCGGAATGTCCGGCGCGAACTCGCACAGGTAGGGGCGGGACGTGTCGTAGAGGATCAGGTCCCCGACGCCCAGGTACACACGCCTGCCGTCCTGGTCCTTCACGCCGGCGCCCCGCACGAAGCAGCCCAGCTTGAACACCTCCGGATCGGACTGGCGGATGAGCTTGGGCGTGCGGTGGATCGAATGGGGCATCGTCGTGATCAGCGTCGCCTGGACGGGGCCGAAGTCGCTGATCCCGACCTGGGCCCGGAACCGGCGCTCCAGCCGCGGGTCGCAGCCCAGGTCGTAGGGTGCCCATAATTTGGAATTGAGCTCGTGCCAGAAGGCGAATCGCTCTCCCGCCGGGACGTCGGCGGTTCTGATCACTTCCATGGCCCCACCCACTGAACCACGGTCACCGGTTCTTGGCCGTGAACGTCAGATGCGTGACGCCCGAGGGCGTCGAGACCGCCTCGATGTCGAACGCCTCCTCCAGCGCCTCCAGGCCGTCCCAGAGCCGGACGCCGCGGCCGAGGACGATCGGGACCTGCACCACGTGCATGTGGTCGACCAGTCCCTCGGCGAGGAAGTCCCGGATCACCGAGGGCCCGCCGCCCAGCCGCACGTCCCGGCCGCCGGCCGCCTCGCGGGCCAGCTTGAGCGCCTCGGCGGGCGGGGCGTCCAGGAAGTGGAACGTGGTGCCGCCCTCCATCTCGACCGGCGGCCGCGGCCGGTGCGTGAGCACGAAGACCGGGGTGTGGAACGGCGGGTCGTCGCCCCACGCGCCCCGGTAGCCGGGGTCGTCCTGCCAGCCGGGCGGGCCGAACTTGCCGGCCCCCATGATCTCCGCGCCGATCCCGGACTCGTGCTGCGCGGCGAACGCGTGATCGGCGCCGGTGCTCCCGCCCGTGCCGCCGCCCATCCGGTGCCAGAACCGGGTGGTGAACATCCACTCGTGCAGGCGCTCGCCGGCGTGCCCGAACGGGGCGTCGGGGGCCTGGCCCGCACCGGTGCCGAAGCCGTCGAGCGAGATCGCGAAGTTCTGCACACGGAGTTCGGACATCGCAGTGCTCCTTCGAGGATCGAGTCCCGGAAGGCGTTCGCATGCCCTCCGGATATGCCTCCACCCTTTAGGGCCGGTCCGCGGGCGGCAACGAAACAGGACCATGATGTCCGGATACTTGGTACTCCTGTCACGCCGACATAGGGTCCCGAGGGTGGACGAACGGCTGATGGTGGTCGTCGGATACGACCGGGCGCAATTGCTCGACATCGCCTGCGTGACGTCGACGTTGAACGAGGCGAACTGGGGCGCCGCCCCGCCCTACCGCGTGCTCCTGGCCACCCCCGGAGGGCGGCCCATCACCTGCACCGACGGGATGACGCTGCAGGGTCAGGAAGCGCTCGAACGGCTCAAGGGCCCCCTGGACACGCTGATCGTGTCGGGCGGGCTCGGCTACCGCGAGGCCGCCGCCGACCCCCGTCTCGTCGGGCATGTGCGGCGGCTGGCCAAGGAGAGCCGGCGGATCGCGTCCGTGTGCACGGGCTCCGCCGTGCTGGCCGCGGCCGGCCTGCTGGACGGCAAGCGGGCCGCCACCCACTGGATGTGGGCCGGCGAGATCGCCGCGCAGTACCCGGAGGTCACCTTCGACCCGGACCCGATCTACATCCGCGAAGGCGACGTCGCCACCTCGGCGGGCGTCACCACCGCGCTCGACCTGACGCTCTCGTTCATCCAGGACGACCACGGGCCGGAACTGGCCCGCGGCGTGGCGCAGCTGGTCGTGACGTACCTGCAGCGGCCCGGCGACCAGGCCCAGATGAGCATGTTCGTCGCCGCCGCACCGCAGCGCGAGTACGGCCTCGTCCGGCGGATCACCGACCATGTCGCCCGCAACCTCGACGGCGACCTGAGCACCGCCGCCCTGGCCGGGCTGGCGGGGGTCAGCGAACGCCACCTCACCCGGTTGTTCCTCCGGCACCTCGCGCACACCCCGGGCCGCTACGTGCGCAAGGCCCGCACCGAAGCGGCCGCCCACCTGCTGGCGACGACGGCGTACCCGATCGCGAGCGTGGCGCGGCGCTGCGGGTTCGGGACGGCCGAGACGCTCCGCCGGGCGTTCGCCGACCAGTACGGCACCGCGCCGTCCCGCTACCGCGCGGATCACTCCGCACGGCGGGCGGCCGGGGCGGAGGAGAACGGCGCCCGACCGTCCTGAGCGGCCGTCAGGGGGCGCGGCGGCCCGCGCGGTTGCGGCGCGTGTACTCCTGGCCGAGCGCGAACAGCAGCCAGGTGAGGGCGGTGGCGTCGTCGACGACGCCGAACGGCAGGAAGACGTCCGGGATCAGGTCGACCGGGGAGACGATGTAGACCACCGCGACCACCATCGCGACGATCTTGCCGGTGGGCGTCCGGTAG
>NZ_JBIQHY010000012.1:0-5027 GCF_044508335.1 Actinomadura sp. | reverse complement strand
CCGCCGCGGTTGCGTCGACACCGCCCAGGTCACCGTCCATGGCGAGCGCCGGGACGGCACCGGCGATGACGAGGACGACTCCGAGCCAGACCATGCGGACCTCCGGGGGGACGTACCTCCGGTATTGCCGCCCCGCGCGGTTTCACTCGGCCTCGGCGGCGCGGCGGCCGCCGCAGCCGCTCGTCCGGCTCGCCGCCCTCGGCGTGGTGGCCACCCGTGACAGACCGCGCGGCATATGAGGCAAAGCAGACTTCGCCATATATCTGGCAAACCTTGCCATGTCCGAGGTTATGCACTTCCCGTCCAGGGGAGGGGGTGTCACCTGATCGGCGCGGCCACCAGGTCCCGCACGAGCGGAATAGTCCGGGCGACCGCGGCTCGACCGACCTGGACGGCGACCGGGCCGGGCGCAATGACCGCAATCGAGGCGGGTTTTCATCCGCCCGGAGAAAGGCGAAGAACGGTGTCTATTTCAGAGAGGGAGAGCCGGGAGATCGAGGCCGCCAACGCCTCGGGCGACACCCCGGTCGTCTTCATCCACGGCCTCTGGCTGCTGCCGAGCAGCTGGGCCGCGTGGGCGGACTTCTTCAGGCGGGCGGGTTACGCGCCGCTGATGCCCGACTGGCCGGACGATCCGGAAACGGTGCAAGAGGCCCGGGCGAATCCCGACGTCCTCGCCAAGAAGACCTTGAAGCAGATCGCCGATCACACCACCGAGGTCGTCAACGCGCTGGACGGGAAGCCGGTCCTCGTCGGGCACTCGACCGGGGGCCTGCTGGCCGAGATGCTCGCGGGGAACGGCCTCTCGGCGGCCACGGTCGCCATCGACCCCGGGATCTTCCGCGGCGTCCTGCCGCTGCCGGCGTCGGTGCTCAAGGGCGTGGGCGCCTTCCTGATCGATCCGCGCACGCGCGGCCGCGCGATCACGCTCACGTTCGACCAGTTCCTCTACGGCTGGGCGAACGCACTGGACGAGGAGGAGGCGCGGGAGCTCTACGACACCTTCCACGTCGCCGGGTCCGGGACCGCTCTCATGCAGATGGGCAACGCGAACCTGAACCCGTGGACCGAGGCGAAGGCGGACACGACGAACCCCGACCGCGGCCCCCTCCTGATCATCGACGGGGAGAAGGACCACACGGTGCCCTGGGCGATCGCGAACGCCGCCTACAAGCGGCAGAGGCGCAACCCCGCCGTGACGGAGATCATGAAGATGCCGAACCGGGGCCATTCCCTCACCATCGACCACGCCTGGCCCGAGGTCGCCCAGACCACGCTCGACTTCGTCGAGCGCTACGCCTGAAACCGATCTTTCCCGCGGCACCGTCTCCGCCGGTCAGTCGCCGGTGGCGACGACGCCCGCCTTCTCGATCATCAGTACGGCGCTGCGGACGGGGACGACGGGCCGGTGCAGCATCTTCGCCGGGACGGTGAACGCCTGGCGTGGGCCGAGCTCGACGGTGTCGGCGCCGTTGAGCTCGATGCGGAACAGGCCGTCCAGGACGAAGAAGAACTCGTCCTGCTCGTCGTGCTTGTACCAGTGGAACTCACCCTGCATGACGGACCAGGTCGACGACCCCGCGCGGTGCCGGTCACCTTGCAGACCTGGATACTCCACGCCGCACCGGATGCCACCGAGGCGGCCGGCTCCCTCTACGTCTCCGCGTTCAACCTGTCCATAGCGCTCGGTGCGCTCATCGGCGGCTTCGCCGTCAACGGCATCGGCACCACGAGCGTGCTGTGGACCGGCGCCGTCCTGCCGGTCCTGGCGCTGTTCGTCGTGCGCGGAACGGGTCGGGACGTGCGGCGCTGATACTGCTCGGAAAGATGCGTCGCTCCTCGGACGTCCCTCCGGGACGCGCGGGAATAGGCCGCCGTCGTGTCCGTGCTTCAAGCCCACGTGGCGAACATCGTAGATATCTCACGGGCAGACGAGGCAGGAACCTCCTCTCCGGAACCGGCGTGGGAGATGTCCGGCATGGACCACGTCCTGCTCCCGGCGGGCGCAGCGCTCACCGACCGCCCCGCCCCGCTGTGGGCGCTGGTGCTGGCGGGTGAGGTCGTGCTTGAGACGGCGTCCGAGACGCAGTCGCTCGCCGAGGGCGACGCCGTCCTCGTCGATGCCCGCACCGCTCACCGGCTCACCGCGTCGAAGCGGCACGAGGAGTCCGTTCTGGTCGTCGCGGACCTGCACATGGCCGTCCCGGTCCGCCGGCTGCCGAGCCCGCTGGTGGTCCGGGGCTTCGGCAACCGGCACGCCGGCATCATGGCGCTCGTCGCGAAGTGCCCGCTCGAGCGCGCGTGCCGCTCGTCCCTGTTCGCCGTCGGCTACGGCAGCCTGGTCGGCGCCGCGATGACCGCCTCCTGGGAGGACGACCAGGGCGGCGGCGCGGAGCAGCGGGACGAGGCCGTGGCCGCGGTGGTGGCCGCGGTGACCGCCCGGCCGGCGGAGCCGTGGACCGTCGAGCGGATGGCGCGCCTCGTCCACCTGTCGCGTTCCGCGCTGGGCGAGCGGTTCCGCCGCGCGCTCGGCCGCGGACCCGCGGAGGTGCTCCGGGACGTCCGGATGCGGGAGGCGCGCCGGCTGCTCGGGGACGTCTCGCGTCCGGTTGAGTACGTCGCGTCCGCCGTCGGGTACGGCTCCACCGCCGCGTTCAGCCGCGCGTTCTCGTCCCACCACGGCCTCGCGCCGCAGGCTTGGCGGGACGTGTCACTCGCGCGGGACGCGCAGCGCGGCGAAGAGCAGCCCGGCCGCCGCGGCGAATGCCGTGCCGACCAGGAGGGCGGTCCGCACGCCGCGGGCGTCCAGGATCGCGCCGCCCGTCGCCGACCCCAGCGTGATCGCGACCTGAAACGCGGTGACCTGCAACGACAGGGCCGACTCGGCGCGGTCCGGCGCGACGCGCGTCACCCATAGCTGGGTGGCGACCGGGACCATGTTGAAGGCCACGCCCCACACGACGATCCCCGCGGCCAGCACCGGCAGGGACGGCGCGGTCGCCGTGACCAGCAGTCCGGCGCCGAGCAGTAGCGGGGCCGCGGCGGCCACCGCCCGCAGCCGCCCGGAGAACCGTCCGGCGGCGAGGTTGCCCGCCATCCCGCCCACGCCCCAGGCGAGCAGCAGCCACACCGTGGCGCCCGCGTCGACCTTTTCGATCGCGATCCTGATGAAGGGGTAGGCGGCGAAGTTGCCGAACGCGACCAGGACCACGCCGAGCACCCCGGCCATCAGCCACCGGTTGGCGAGCGCGGCCCGCATCATCGCCGCCCCGGCCGCCGGATGCGGGGGCACCGGCGGCAGCGTGACCGCCACGGCCAGGGCCGCGGCGGCGCTGAGGGCGGCCGCGATGCCGAACACCGTGCGCCAGCCGACCGCGTCGCCGAGCAGGGACGCCAGCGGGACGCCGCCGATCGTCGCGACGGTGACGCCGAGCGCGAGGGACGTGGAGACCGTGCTGTCGCGTCCCGGCACGGCGCGGGTGCCGGCGCCGAACGCGAACGACCAGTACCCCGCGATGGCGACGCCGAGGACGAGCCGGCCGAGCAGCAGGACCGCGAAGCCCGGGGCGGCGGCCACCGCCAGGTTCGCGGCGAGCGCGGCGACCAGCAGCCCGGCCAGGACCGTGCGCCGGTCGGTCCGCGGCAGCAGGACCGCGATGCTGGGGGCGGTGGCCGCGCCCGCGACCGCGGTCGCCGCGACCGCGAGGCCGGCGGTGCCCTCGCTGATCCCGAGATCGGCGGCCATCACGGGCAGCACGCTCGCCGGCAGGAACTCGCTGGCGACGAGCACCGCGATCCCGGCCGCCAGCGCGACGATCGGTGACCAGTTCGCCCGGGGGCCTGTCTCCGGCGGGGACTTGGGCGGCACAGTGCCGGTGGACGACTGCGACGACTGAGGTGTTGACATGCGCCCAGCGTCGCCGCGTCCGCGCCCCCGCAGTTGATCGCGTGACGCGCATGGTTGATCGTCTGACCGGTTCCGCGCGGCGCGGCTCCGCGATGCGGGGGTCAGGAGGTCAGCAGCCGGGCGCGCAGCGCCGCGACGGTGGCGTCGCTCAGCTTCAGTCCGTTGCGGACGTAGTTGTCGAAGCTCCCGTAGGCCCGGTCGACCTCATGGAACGCCTCGTCCAGCCAAGCGGACTCCACCGCGTCGGAGCGGCCGAGGTAGGTGTTGCTGGCCATGTAGTCCTGGTACACCGTCGCCTTCGGGACGCCCAGGATCGTCAGCAGCACCGCGGCGCCCCAGCCGGTCCGGTCCTTCCCGGCGGTGCAGTGGAAGACCGTCGCGCCGGGGTTGGCGGCGATGGAGGTGAGCAGGTCGTGGTAGGCGCGGCTCGCACCGCTGAAGTCCACCATGAACGGGTAGGCGATCGACTGGCCGAGGTTGGACGACCCGGTCACCAGCCCGATCAGGAGCCCGTACAGCAGGCTGCCCAGCACCGGGTTGGCGAAGGAGATCCCGTGGGTCAGGTCCTCGACGTCGGCGACCTTGTAGGCGATCCCGGCGGGCAGCAGGTCGGGGTCGTCCGAACGTTCCTTGGCGTTGCGCAGGTCCACGTCGAGGGTGATGCCGAGGTCGAGCAGCGTCTGCTGGTCGGCGGCCGACAGGTGGGCCAGGGAGTTGGAGCGGTAGACGACGCCGGTGCGGACGTGGCGGCCGTCGGCGGTCGCGTACCCGCCGAGGTCGCGGAAGTTGGCGGCCGTCGCCAGCCGCGGCGTGGTGGTCAGCGGCGCCGTGACGGGGGCACGGTCCGGGGCGTCGGCGAGGGCGGGCGGCGCGGTCAGCGTGCCGGCCAGCAGGGTGGCGCCGAGCAGGACTGCGGACGTACGGGGGGTGCGCATGACGATCCTTGTCGGACGGCCCCGGCGGGGGGAACGGACGTGACCCCCGTCATGATGCTGTCCGCGCGGACGAGGATGAACTGGCAGGCCCTCAAATCTTTCCGGTGATCATTGTGCGGGGCGACAACGACCGCGGCCCGGCCATCCCGCGCATTGAGGCCCGCGCATTGAGGCCCGCGCATTGA
>NZ_JBIQHY010000073.1:20022-34087 GCF_044508335.1 Actinomadura sp. | reverse complement strand
GAGGACTACACCAACCGCGGCCGCATCATCACCCCGCTGAAGGACCGCTTCGGCGCGGAGATCCGCACCCACTACCCCCTCGAACTGGACGCCGAGCTGGCGCTGATCCGCCAGGAGTCCGACTTCGCCGACCTCGCCGGGCTGCCCGCGGAGGTGCCCGACCACCTGATCGAGGTGATCGGGCGGTTCACCCGGCTCGTCCGGGAGTCGACGGCGGTGGACGCGCGGTCGGGCGTGTCGGCGCGTTTCGCGCTCGCGGGCGCGGAGACCGTCGCGGCGGGCGCGGTGCGGCGCGCCGCGCTGACCGGCGAGGAGCACGCCGTCGCGCGGGTCTGCGACCTGCCCGCGGTGGTGCCGTCGCTGATGGGCAAGGTCGAGTTCGAGGTCAGCGAGGAGGGCCGCGAGCAGGAGGTGCTGGAGCATCTGCTGCGCCGGGCGATCGCCGAGACCTACCGGCGGACGCTGGGCCCGGCCGACCTGACCGGGCTGCTCGACAAGTTCGACTCCGGCGAGCGCGTCGAGTCGGGCGAGCTGGTGCCGGCGCACGAGCTGCTGCGCCGCATCGGCCAGGTGCCCGGCCTCGCCAAGATCATGGAACGGCTCGGGCTGAGCGGGGAGTCCCCCGGGCAGGCCGCGGCCGCGCTGGAGTTCGCCCTGGAGGGCCTGTTCCTCACCCGGCGGCTGTCCAAGGACGTCGCCGAGGGCCGGTCCGACGGGACGGCCACCTACCGGACCTGACCGTCCGGACCGGAGGTCTCCACGCGTAAGGAGCTTCGATGAGCCGCTACCGCTACGGGGCCTACGAGGACGGGCCCGACCCGCTCGCCCCGCCGTACGACGTCCGCGACGCCCTCGACGCGATGGGCGACGCGGTGCTGGACGGCACCCGCCCCGACGACGCGCTGCGCGAGCTGCTGCGGCGCGGCCTGCCGGGCGCGCAGAACCGGCGCGGGCTGGACGACATGCTCCGCCAGGTGCGGGAGCGGCGCCGCGCGCTGCGCGACCGGGGCCGCCTCGACGGCACCCTGGAGCAGGCGCGGGCGCTGCTCGACACCGCGATCGGGCAGGAGCGGGCGGAGCTGTTCCCCGACCCGGGCGACGACGCGCGGCTGCGCGAGGCGGAGCTGGACGCGCTGCCGTCCGACACCGCGCAGGCGATCCGCCGGCTGTCGGACTACGACTGGCGGTCCGGCGCGGCCCGCCGCACGTTCGAGCAGCTGAAGGACCTGCTGCGCCGCGAGGTCCTGGACGCGCAGTTCCAGGGCATGAAGCAGGCCCTGGAGAACCAGGACCCGGCCGCCATGGAGCGGGTCAAGGACATGATGGCCGCGCTCAACGAGATGCTGGAGCGGGACGCGCGCGGCGAGCACACCCAGGAGGACTTCGACCGGTTCATGGAGCGGTACGGGGACATGTTCCCCGACGATCCGCAGAACCTGGAGGAGCTGGTCGACTCCCTCGCCCGGCGCGCCGCCGCGATGGACCGGCTGCTCGCCTCGCTCAGCCCGGAGCAGCGCGCCGAGCTGGCCGGGCTGATGGAGCAGGCCATGCAGGACGCGGGCCTCGCCATGGAGATGACCCGGCTCGGCGAGGCGCTGCGGGCCCGCCGCCCCGACCTCGGCTGGGGGCAGCCCGAGCAGATGACGGGCGACGACCCGCTCGGCATGGGCGACGCCACCACCGCTCTCGCGGAGCTGGCCGACCTCAGCGAACTGGAGGCCGCCCTCGGCCAGGACTACCCCGGCGCGCGGCTCGACGACATCGACGAGGACGCCGTCCGGCGGGCGCTCGGCCGGCAGGCCGTCGACGACCTGGACGCGCTGCGCCGCATCGAGAAGGAACTGGAGCGGCAGGGCTACCTGCGCCGCAACCGCGGCAGGCTGGAGCTGACCCCGAAGGCGGTGCGGCGGCTCGGCGAGACCGCGCTGCGCCGGGTGTTCTCCCAGCTCACGTCCGGCCGGCAGGGCGACCACGACCAGCGCGACGCCGGGCAGGCGGGCGAGCTGACCGGCGCCAGCCGGGAGTGGCGGTTCGGCGACGAGCAGCCCCTCGACGTCGTCCGGACGGTGAGCAACGCGATCCGCCGCAACGCGATGGAGGGCGCCGGCGGCCTCGCGGCGCCGACCGCGGCGGCGCGGGTCGTCGAGCCGAGCACCGCCGACGTCGTGGAGATCAACGGCGTGCCGCGGCAGGGCGGCCCCGCGGAGAACGGCGGCGTGAACGGTCGCGTGAACGGCGTGAAGCTCGGCGTGGACGACTTCGAGGTGCACGAGACCGAGCGGCGCACCGGCGCGGCCGTCTGCCTGCTCGTCGACCTGTCGTACTCGATGGTGCTGCGCGGGACGTGGGCCGTCGCCAAGCAGACCACGCTCGCCCTGCACACCCTCGTGACCAGCAAGTTCCCGCAGGACGCCATCCAGATCATCGGGTTCTCCAACTACGCGCGGGTGCTGCACCCCGAGGAGATGGCGGCGCTCGACTGGGACATGGTGCAGGGCACCAACCTGCACCACGCGCTGATGATCGCGGGACGGCATCTGGACCGGCATCCCGACTTCGAGCCGATCGTGCTCGTCGTCACCGACGGGGAGCCGACCGCGCACCTGCGCCCGGACGGGCGCTCGCTGTTCGACTACCCGCCGTCCACCGAGACGCTCGTCCTCACCCTCGCCGAAGTCGACAAGATGACGCGGCGCGGCGCCTGCATGAACTTCTTCATGCTCGCCGACGACCGGCGGCTCGTGTCGTTCGTGGAGGAGGTCGCCCGGCGCAACGGCGGCCGGGTCTTCGCGCCCGACGCGCAGCGGCTCGGCGAGTACGTCGTCAGCGACTACCTCCGGGTGCGCCGCGGCCGCCGCTGACGGGCCGTTTCCGAGACGGCGGAACGCCGGGCGGGGAGCGGGCCCCGTGCACCCTCCGGGGGACGCCGCGGAGGCGCTAGGGTCGGCGGCATGTCGACTTCCGATCGCATCCTGCTGATCCTGCACATCGGCTTCGCGATCTTCACGCTGGGCCCGCTGACCGCCGCGACCATGTCCACCCCCCGGTACATCCGCAAGCGGAACACGGCCGTGGTGCGCTTCCTCAACTGGACCACCCGCGTCTACGGCCTCGCGACGCTGGGCATCTTCCTGTTCGGGCTGGGCCTGGCCCAGGGGGATTTCGCGCAGGCGTGGCTGACCGTGTCGATGACGCTGTTCATCGTCGCGCTGGTACTGCTGCTGATCGTCGAGCGCGACCAGCGCAAGGCGGTGCACCTGCTGGAACTCGCGGCGGCCGAGGAGTCGCGCACGGCCGTGCCCGCCGCGCCGGCCCGGCCGGACGCCGGCGCCGACGAGCCCGGGGACGGCGAGAAGGCCGGGGAAAAGGCCGCGGAGAAGACCGGGGAGGCGACCGGCGGGGCCACCGCCACCGCCGCGGGCGGCGAGATCGCGGCGGTGGAGCGCGGCCGGCTGGCCGCGCTCTCCGGCGTCATCGCGCTGCTCTGGCTGGTGATCCTGGTGCTGATGGTCTGGAACGGCTGAGCGGCGGCGCCTACTACTCGCCCGATCCGGGCTTGAGGCGGCTCTTCAGCCAGCTCACGATCGTCGGGTAGGTGCTCTCGTCGCTCAGCAGCTGCGCGGCGTGCATCCGGCCCTCGACCGTCTTGACCGTCGCCTCGACGCCCGCGGCGCGCAGCGCGCCGGCCAGCCCGGTGCTCTGCTCGACCGGGACGAAGTCGCCGGTGGCGTGCATGAGCAGCATCGGCGCGTCGCCCGGGGAGACGTGCGTGACGGTGCTGGCGTCGTCCAGCCGCGGCCAGCAGTCCTGCGCGTCCCCGGCGTCGGGCTCGGTGCCGGTGAGGTCGCCGGTCCCGGGCTCGGTGCGGGCGCCGGGCACGCAGTCCATGAGGTCGACCACGGCCCGCCGCAGCTTGCGCTGGCTGGGCGTCGCGCCGGCCTTCGCGCCGTCCTGGTAGGCGAGGAAGGGGTTGTTCGGCGGCGAAAGGGCGACCACGCCGCGGACCAGCCGGGTGCCTGTGCCGAGCGTGCCGAGCTGGGTGGCGAGCTGCCCGCCGGCCGAGGAGCCGATGACGGCGACCCGCGACGGGTCGGCGTTCCACACCCGGGCGTGCTTCTTGATGAAGGCGAGCGCGGACAGCGAGTCGTCCCGCTGCGCCGGCCAGTGCGCCTTCGGCGCGAGCCGGTAGTTCGCCGACATGACGACGAACCCCTCCTCGGTCAGCCGCCGCGCGAAGTACTTCCAGCCGCCGCCCTTGTCGCCCTGCAGCCAGTAGCCGCCGTGCAGGATCAGCACGACCGGGCGCGGCGTGGCGCGCGGCCCGCCGTCGCGCCAGTACGCGTCGATCTTCTGCGCGGCGGCCTTGCCGTAGGCGTAGGTGCGGAACTTCGGCAGCTCCGGGGTGACCATGACGGCCTGCGCCGTGACGGTGCCGTCGGGCTCGCCGTCCGGTGCGCCCGGCCCGCTCTCCGGGAGGGTCGTGGACGACGCCGACGGCGACTCCGAGCCGGGGGTCCCGGTCGCCGGGCCGCCGGACGGCTCGGTCGTCCCGGACCCGTCCGCCGGCGGCGTCGCCGGCGGGGTCGCGGCCGGTGTCGGCAACGGGGCGTTCGCGTGGGCTCCCCCGGGCACGGCCACGGCGGAGACACACGTCGCGGCGAACGCCGCCCCACAGACCAGAACTTTGCGCACCCGGGCCCCTCCTTTACGAACCTGGCGCGCCGAGTATAGATGTTTTGATCAAGTACGGGCGGGAACGTTCAGCCAGTTCTCAGCCGAGCGCCTGCTCCAGGTCGTGCCGCAGGTCGGTGACGTCCTCGATCCCGACGGACAGTCGCACCAGGTCGGAGGGCACTTCCAGCGGCGATCCCGCGGCGGAGGCGTGCGTCATCCGGCCCGGGTGCTCGATGAGCGACTCGACGCCGCCGAGCGACTCGCCGAGCGTGAAGAGCTTCGTCCGCTCGCAGACCCGGACGGCGGCCTCCTCCGACTCCATCCGGAACGAGACCATGCCGCCGAACGCCTTCATCTGCTTGGCGGCGACGTCGTGGCCGGGGTGGCCGGGCAGCCCCGGGTAGAGGACCTGCCGGACGGCCGGGTGCCGCCCCAGCATCTCCGCGATCCGCTCGGCGTTGGCGCAGTGCCGGTCCATCCGCACGCCGAGGGTCTTGATGCCGCGCAGGGTGAGCCAGGCGTCGAACGGCCCGGCGACGGCGCCCATCGCGTTCTGGTGGAACGCGAGCCGCTCGCCCAGTTCCGGGTCGGACACGACGAGCGCGCCGCCGACGACGTCGGAGTGCCCGCCGATGTACTTGGTGGTCGAGTGGACGACCGCGTCCGCGCCGAGCTCCAGCGGACGCTGCAGGTACGGCGAGGCGAAGGTGTTGTCGACGGCGAGGAGCGCGCCCGCCTCGTGCGCGGCCGCCGCCAGCGCGGCGATGTCGGCGATCCCGAGCAGCGGGTTCGTCGGCGTCTCCACCCAGATGATCTTCGTTTCCGGGCGGACCGCGGCCCGCACCGCGGCGATGTCGCCGAGCGGCACCGGGTCGAACTCGACGCCCCACGGCTCGGCGACCTTCGCGAACAGCCGGTAGGTGCCGCCGTAGGCGTCGTCCGGGATGATGACGTGGTCGCCGGGCCGGCAGACGGTGCGCAGCAGGGCGTCCTCGGCGGCGAGCCCGGACGCGAACGCCAGCCCGCGGGCGCCGCCCTCCAGTTCGGCCAGGCATACTTCGAGCGCGGTACGCGTCGGGTTCGCCGACCGGGAGTACTCGTAACCGCCGCGCAGGCCGCCGATGCCGTCCTGCTTGTAGGTGGAGACCTGGTAGATGGGCGGTACGACCGCGCCGGTGGCGGGGTCGGGCTCCTGCCCGGCGTGGATGGCCAGGGTCTCGAAGCCGTGCTGAACCTCGTTGTCCATGGGTACGAGGCTATCCAGCGCTCACCCCTCCTGGAGGAGGAGGCGCTCCCCCGGAGGTATCAACCCCCATTTCGGCGCTCAGGGTGACCCCAAGGCCCCGCGTGATCTCTACCGTTTTAGAGGTATCCCAACGACCTTGATTAAGGAAGCCCCATGTTCGCTCGGCTCGCGCGCTTCGTCGTGAGACATCCGTGGTGGACGATCGTGGCGTGGCTCGCCGCCGCGGTCGTCATCATCGCCTTCTCCCCCAAGCTCACCACCGAGTCCGACCAGGGCGACTTCCTGCCCTCGAAGTACGAGTCGGTCCAGGCACTGCAGATCGCCGAGAAGGCGTTCCCGCAGCAGGAGGACACCTCCTCGCTGATCGTCGTGAAGCGGTCCGACGGCAAGCCGCTGACGCCCGAGGACACCGCGAAGGTGAACGAGGCCGCCAAGACGCTGAACGCCGACAAGCCGCCGACGGTGGTGGCGTTCGCGACCGGCCCGCAGGCCGTCGCGCCGAACAAGGCCGTCCAGGTGATCATGGTGCCGATGAAGGGCACCTCGATGGCCGACAACGAGAAGCAGGGCGACGCGGTCAAGGAGATCCGCAAGGACCTGCCGAACCTGCTGAAGGGCAGCGGCCTGGAGGCCAAGGTCGGCGGTGACGTCGCCGGCTTCGTCGACAACGAGGACTCCTTCAACAAGTCCTTCGAGATCGTCGGCATCGCCACCTTCGTGCTGATCATCGGCCTGATCCTGCTGATCTTCCGGGCGCCGCTCGCCGCGGTGCTGCCGATCGTCGTGATCATGGTGACGATGCAGGTCGCGATGGGCCTGATCGGCGTCGCCTCGAAGATCTTCGACTTCTCCGGCGACGACAGCCTCAGCACCATCATCCTGATCGTGCTCTTCGGCATCGGCGCCGACTACTACCTGTTCCTGATGTTCCGGTTCCGGGAGCGGCTGCGGGCCGGCGACGACAAGAAGACCGCGATGATCACCGCGGTGGAGCGGGTCGGCGAGGTCATCTCCTCGGCCGCCGCCGCCATCGCCGTCACCTTCCTGGTGCTGCTGCTCGCGACGTTCGGCGTGTTCAGCGCCTGGGGCCCGTCGCTCGCCATCGCCGTCGTCGTCATGGGCATCACGTCGCTGACGCTGTTCCCGGCGATCGTGTCGCTGCTCGGCACCGCGGTGTTCTGGCCGTCCAAGGCGTGGAAGAAGCAGCCGAAGGGCTCGATCTCCCAGGCCGTCGGCCGGGCCGTCGGCAAGCGCCCGGCGGTCGCCGCCGCCGCGGCCGGCCTCGTGATGGTCGTGCTGGCGCTCGGCTCGCTCGGGTTCAAGGCCGACTACGACTTCGCCGCCGGCTTCCCGCAGGACACCGAGTCCGCCCAGGCGACCAAGGACATGGAGAAGGGCTTCCCGCCCGGCCTGACCACCCCGGTGCAGGTGTTCATCAAGTCCGACGGCGGGCAGCCGGTCACCGACCAGCAGCTGGCGTCGTTCAGCCAGGCCGCGAAGACCGCGCCCGGCGTCGGCGCCGTGCAGAAGCCCGTCCACGGCCAGGACAAGTCCGTGGCCCGGGTCGACCTGATCCTGAAGAAGAACCCCGCCTCCAACGAGGCGATCAGCCTGGTCAAGGACGACCTGGCGCCGGCCGTGCACAAGGCGGCCCCGGAGGGCACCCGCGCCTACGTCGGCGGCTCGACGGCGATCTTCGCCGACATCAACGCCGTCAACAACCGCGACCTGTCGGTGATCCTGCCGGTGGCGGCGGCGCTGATCGCGCTGATCCTGGCGCTGCTGCTCCGCTCGGTCGTCGCACCGCTCTACCTGGTCGTCGCCGTCCTGCTGGGCTTCGCCGCGACGCTCGGCTCCGCGGTGTACGTCTTCCAGGGCGCGATGGGCGAGGCCGGCGTCACCTTCCAGCTGCCGATCGTCCTCTACCTGTTCGTGCTGGCCATCGGGACCGACTACAACATCCTGATGACGGCGCGGCTGCGCGAGGAGGCGAAGGAGGGGCACTCCCCGCGGGAGGCGGCGGCGCAGGCCGTCCACCACGGCGGTCCGACCGTCGCCGCGGCGGGCCTCATCCTGGCCGGCACCTTCTCGGTGATGATGCTCGCGCCGGTGTCGATGCTCCAGCAGATGGGCTTCTCCGTCGCGATCGGCATCGCGCTGTCGGCCTTCGTCATGTCGATGTTCCTGGTGCCGGGCATCACCGCGATGCTGGGCCACAAGGCCTGGTGGCCGGGGCACGGCGACGAGCCGAAGAAGAAGCCGGTCGGCCTCGCCGACACCCGCGAGGACTTCGTCCCGTCCGGGTTCCCCCAGTAGGAACCCCCCAGACGCCGGGTTGCGGAGCCGGCCCGAAACGCCGCCCACCGGCCTGCTCCGCAACCCGGCACCCCGCTGAGCGCCGGAGACCCGAGGGTCTCCGGCGCTCGCCCTTGCCGGCGCCCGCGCGCCGGGACGGGTGCGGGGTCAGCCGGTGGTGTTGGACGCCAGGAAGGAGAGGAGGTCCTGGCGGGTGACGAGGCCCTTCGGCTTGCCGTCCACGAGGACGACCGCCGCGCCGGCCTTCTCCAGCACGCCGACGGCCTTGCTGACCGGCTCGCCGTAGCCGAGCGTCGGCAGCGGCGGCGACATGTGCAGCTCGACCGGCTCGGTCATCTTGGCCTCGCCCTTCACCATGACGTCGAGCAGGTCGGTCTCGCCGACCGAGCCGACGACCTCGGCCGCCATGACCGGCGGCTCCTCCTTCATCACCGGGACCTGCGACACCTCGTACTCGCGCATGACGGAGATCGCGGTCTGCACCGTCTCGTGCGGGTGGACGTGCACGAACTCCGGCAGCGTCCCGCCCTTGCGGGTGAGCACCTCGCCGACCCGGGCCTCCTCGCTGTGCGGGGTGAGGAAGCCGTAGTCCGCCATCCAGCCGTCGTTGAAGATCTTGCCGAGGTAGCCGCGGCCGCCGTCCGGCAGCAGCACCACGATGACCGCGTCGGGACCGGCCTTCTCGGCGACGCGCAGCGCCGCGACCACGGCCATGCCGCAGGACCCGCCGACGAGCAGCGCCTCCTCGCGGGCGAGCCGCCGGGTCATCAGGAAGGAGTCCTTGTCGGACACCGCGATGACGTCGTCGCAGATGTCCCGGTCGTAGGTCTCGGGCCAGATGTCCTCGCCGACGCCCTCGGTGAGGTAGGGGCGGCCCGAGCCGCCCGAGTAGACCGACCCCTCCGGGTCGGCGCCGATGACCCGCACCTTCCCGCCGGAGACCTCCTTGAGGTACCGGCCGGTGCCGCTGATGGTGCCGCCGGTGCCGATGCCCGCGACGAAATGGGTGATGCGGCCCTCGGTCTGCTCCCACAGCTCCGGGCCGGTAGTCTCGTAATGCGACCGCGGGTTCTGCGGGTTGGTGTACTGGTTCGGCTTCCACGCGCCGGGGATCTCGGCGGCGAGCCGATCGGAGACCGAGTAGTAGGAGTCGGGGTGCTCGGGGTTCACCGCCGTCGGACAGACGACGACCTCCGCGCCGTACGCGCGCAGCACGTCGATCTTGTCCTTGCCGACCTTGTCGGGGCAGACGAAGACGCAGTGGTAGCCGCGCTCCTGCGCCACGATGGCGAGCCCCACCCCGGTGTTGCCGGACGTCGGCTCGACGATCGTCCCGCCCGGCCGCAGCTCGCCGGACTTCTCCGCCGCGTCGATCATGCGGACCGCGATGCGGTCCTTCACCGACCCGCCCGGGTTGAAGTACTCCACCTTGGCGAGGACCTGCGGCCGCAGGCCCTCGGTCACCTTGCGCAGCCGAACGAGGGGGGTGTTGCCCATCAATTCGACGAGCGAGTCGTGTACATGCACCGCGACATCCTTGTCGGTCCAGTGGTGATCTGAGCACCGCGTCCCTGTTCCGCCGCCGGTAACACGGCGGAACGGGTGCGGCTCCGGAAGGTTTCCCGTTTCCGACGTTAGCCGACATCGACCGGCCAGGCATCAAACGGCCCCCGCACGGGTAGGTAGATAATCACGGAGGGTCAGCGCAGTATGTTGAGAGCATTCACCGCGCGCCGGATCGCGGCGGCCGCGGCCTACGGAGGCGGCGGCATCACGGCGATCGGCGGCGTCACGTTCGGCCTCATCGTGATGGAGGCGAAGCTCGCCCGCAGGATCATCCAGGCGACGCCCTACGGCGACCCGCCCGCGGCCGACGGCGTCTACGGCGAGGCGTCCGGCGGCCCGCCGCTCTCCCTGGTCATGCTCGGCGACTCGACCGCCGCCGGGCTCGGCGTGCACACCCCGGAGGAGACGCCCGCCGCGCGCCTCGCCACCGGGCTCGCCGCGATCGCCGGGCGTCCCGTCCGGGTGACGAACGTGGCCCGCTCCGGGTCCCGGTCGCAGGCCCTCGGCGGACAGGTCGACCAGGCCCTGCAGACCCGCCCCGACATCGCCGTCATCATGATCGGCGCGAACGACGTGACCGGCCGGGTGCCGCCCGCCGAGTCCGTCCGGCACCTCTCGGACGCGGTGCGGCGGCTGCGCGCCGCGGGCGCCGAGGTCGTCGTCGGCACCTGCCCCGACCTCGGCTCGGTGAAGCCGCTGATGCAGCCGCTGCGCTGGTTCGCGCGGCGCGCCAGCCGGCAGCTCGCCGCCGCGCAGACGATCGCCGTGGTCGAGCACGGCGCCCGCTCGGTGTCGCTCGGCGACCTGCTCGGCCACGAGTTCGCCGCCGACCCGCTGTCGATGTTCAGCGAGGACCGCTACCACCCGTCCGCCCGGGGCTACGCCGCGGCGGCCGCCGCGGTCCTGCCGTCGATGGCGGCGGCGCTGGGCCTGGAGCCCGACCTGCCCGGCGAGACCGCCCGCCCGGTGTCGCTGGCCGCGGCCGAGGCGGTCGAGCGGGCCGGTACCGAGGTCAGCGGGGCGTCCGTCGCGGGCGCCGACCGCGGCCGGCGCGGCCGCTGGGCCACGCTGCGGTATCCGCTGCGGCGCCCGCTGCGGCGTGCGCTGGGCCGGCCGCTGTCCGGCGGCGTCGCGGCGGCCGGCGCGCTGATCGGCGCGCTCGCCCCGGCGCGGCTGGCGACCCGGCTGCGGACGCGTTCCCGGCCGGCGCCCGAGACCGGTGGCTGACCGCCGGCCGAACCGGGGCCCGTCCGGTCACCGGAAGACGGGGCCCCGGCGGTCCGGCGCGCCGGCCGGCCGGTCCGCCGCCCGCGCTTGCGGCGGCCCGGCCGGCGACGCGGATTCCAGCGTCGGCCTCCCCGCGTCCCGGACGCATGAGGCGGCCGTCACCAGGGAATCGGGACTCCGCGCAGGTCAGTAAGTCGACACTTATTAGACTCGCCGTCGATAAAGCCGGGGGGTCGGCGTGTACGGGCCGGGCTCCGGCGGCTAGATTGGCCAGGTGACCGGTGAGTAAGTTGGACATTCGGCCGCTGAGACAGGAGACCCGCCATGCCCGAAGCAGTCATCGTCGCCACCGCGCGCTCGCCGATCGGCCGCGCCTTCAAGGGTTCGCTCAAGGACATGCGGCCCGACGACCTCACCGTCCAGATGGTCACCGCCGCGATGGCGAAGGTCCCGCAGCTCGGTCCCGACCAGATCGACGACCTGCTGCTCGGCTGCGGCCTGCCCGGCGGCGAGCAGGGCTACAACATGGCGCGGGTCGTGTCCGTCCTGCTCGGCTGGGACAACGTGCCGGGCGCCACGATCACCCGGTACTGCTCGTCGTCGCTGCAGACGACCCGCATGGCGTTCCACGCGATCAAGGCGGGCGAGGCCGACGTGATCATCTCGGCCGGCGTCGAGACGGTCAGCCGGTTCGCCAAGGGCAGCAGCGACGGGCTGCCCGACACGCAGAACCCGCTGTTCGCCGACGCGCAGGCCCGCACCGCGAAGGCGGGCGAGGGCGGCGCGCCGGTGTGGCACGACCCGCGCGAGGACGGCAAGCTCCCCGACATCTACATCGCGATGGGGCAGACCGCGGAGAACGTCGCCGGCATGCGCGGCGTGTCCCGCCAGGCACAGGACGAGTTCGGCGTCCGCTCGCAGAACCTCGCCGAGAAGGCCCTCGCCAACGGGTTCTGGGAGAGGGACATCACCCCGGTGACGCTGCCGGACGGCAGCGTCCTGGCCAAGGACGACGGCCCCCGGCCCGGCACCACCTACGAGAAGGTGTCGCAGCTCCAGCCGGTGTTCCGGCCGGACGGAACGGTCACCGCGGGCAACTGCTGCCCGCTGAACGACGGCGCCGCCGCGGTCATCGTCATGAGCGACACCAAGGCCGCCGAGCTGGGCATCACCCCGCTGGCCCGCATCGTGTCGACCGGCGTGACCGGCCTGTCCCCCGAGATCATGGGGCTGGGCCCGGTGGAGGCGTCCCGCAAGGCCCTCGCCAAGGCCGGCATGACCATCGACGACATCGACCTCGTCGAGATCAACGAGGCGTTCGCGGCGCAGGTGCTGCCGTCCGCCGAGGACCTCGGCATCGACCACGAGAAGCTGAACGTGAACGGCGGCGCGATCGCGGTCGGCCACCCGTTCGGCATGACCGGCGCCCGCATCACCTCCACGCTCATCAACGGGCTGAAGTTCCACGACAAGCAGTTCGGCCTGGAGACGATGTGCGTGGGCGGCGGCCAGGGCATGGCGATGGTGCTGGAGCGCCTCTCCTGACGGTCCGCGGTGGCCCGCACGGAACCGCCCTCGGGCGGCGCCGGGCGGGCCACCTGCACGTTTCCGGGGAATATCCCCGTTATTAATGATCTACGTAACGCAAAAGATAGGTCCCCGTTAGGGTCTTGTCACATGCGAGGAGGTGTTGCAGAGTCAGCAGGAAGAGCCCTGCGACCTGGAGGTGCCAATTGTCACTGAACCACTCGCCGGAGACGCACAGCAAGCTGATCGCCCGCATTCCGCAAGTCACAGGACGTGACATCCCCGAGTGGTTCACCGCCATCGAGAACGGCCCTTCGTTCACCCGCTGCGAGGAACGCAGCTCCTGGCTGGCCGAGGAGCACAACCTCTCGCACGGCTACGCCGCGGCGCTGGTGCGCGAGCACGAGCGGACGCGCCGCGCGCGCCACTACTGAGCGCGCGCCTCCGAACTTCATACAGACCCGGTGGGATCCCGCCAACGGATGCCCCCGCCGTCGTGCCGCCATGCCGCCACGACTCTGGCGCAGAGATCCCACATGGATCAGCCCCGCACCCCCGAGGGCGCGGGGCTGATCTTCGTCTGGGCTAGTCTCGTCCGCTGAAGTAGCTGAGCAGCCGCAGGATCTCCAGGTAGATCCACACCAGGCTCAGCACCAGCCCGAACGCGCAGTACCAGGCGAACTGCTCCGGCGCGCCGTGGCGGACGCCCTGCTCGACGGCGTCGAAGTCCAGCAGCAGGAAGAAGCAGCCGACGAGGATCGCGACGACGCTGAAGATGTAGGCGAGCGGGCTGCCCGGGTCGCGGATGCCGATGCCCTCGTCGCCGCCGAACACCTGCACCAGCAGGTTGATGATCATCAGCCCGATGAGCGCGAAGCCCGCGGCGATGACGAACTTGGCGAACTTCGGCGTCACCCGCACGATGCGCAGCGCGTAGACGGCGAGCGTGGCGCCGAACGCGAGCGCGGTCCCGATGACGGCCTGGAAGACGACGCCGTGGTAGATGTCGTTGTAGGCGTGGCTGACGATGCCGACGACGATCCCGTAGACGGCCGCGAACGCCAGCACCATCGGCGCGTTCGCCTTGCGCCCGAACGTGATGAACGCCCAGATCCCGATCTCCGCGATCAGCGCGACGACGAGGACCGGGGCCGCGAGCTCGACGGGCACCAGCGCCCACGCGAGCGCCGCGGTGAGCACCAGGACGGCGAGGGTCATGAACCCGCGGACGACGACGTCGTCCATGGTCATCGGTCGAGTGGCCGGCGGCGCGTACCCGTACCCGGGCGCCGCGTACCCGGGCCCCCCGTAGGGCTGTGCACCGTAGCCGGGTGCGCCGTAAGCCGCACCTCCGGCCCGCTGGTCGAAGGCGTTCCCCCGGAACGCGGGGTTTCTACTCTCCATCAGAGTCTCCACTTTCGGCCGACGTGGCCCTCCAGTCTAAACGCGAAACCCCCGCATGATCAGCCCGAATCCCACCCACCCCGTGCGACCGAGCCCCCACCGACG
>NZ_JBIQHY010000073.1:0-19922 GCF_044508335.1 Actinomadura sp. | reverse complement strand
CCCGCATGATCAGCCCGAATCCCACCCACCCCGTGCGACCGAGCCCCCACCGACGACCCCCGGACCGACCCCACACGCCAAACCCCCACAAACAGCCCACCACTCACCAACGCACAACGGGACCGAACTGCGGTCCACCGGCGAAGCCGATTGGAGATCAACAAGCAACGGCGCCCGCGAGGCACCCGCCCTTGCGCCGAAGGTTCCAGGGGGTCGCCCCCTGAGCGAGCACAGCAGAATCCGGCGAAGCCGATCGAACATCAGCGAACAACGGCGCCCGCCGCGCGCCCGCAAGGGCGGAGCCCTTGCACCGGGGGTTCCAGGGGGTCGCCCCCCTGGGCGAACACTGCGGGCCTCCGGCGAAGTTGATCGAAGATCAACGAGCATGGAGACCCGGCGCGTGCCCCTGGTCGGACTCGAACCGACACAATGGCTCTTTTAGGGAGCCTGCCTCTGCCATTGGGCTACAGGGGCGGCGTCATCATATCGAGTCAGGGGCCGCCGGCGGCGCGTCCTTTCACGGGGGTGCGGGAGTCGGCCGGGTCCGGCCAGTTCGACAGGAGCGAGTCAAGACGCGCCCGGGGTCCCGCCGGGCGGGTCCCCGTTGCCCGGCCACCCCCGTTCACCTCGGCGGACGGGTTCAGGTGGTGACGTTCTCCTTCATCCGGCCGGCGGCGAGTTCGAATTCCTGGCGCGGCCGTTCCAGTTCGGCCAGGGAGACGATTTCGCGGCGGAAGAAGAAGGCGAGCGTCCAGTCCATGGTGATCCGGAACTTGCGGTTGACGGTGGGCATCCGCGACAGGTGGTACGTGCGGTGCATGAACCACGCGGGGAACCCGCGCAGCTGGATGCCGTAGGCGTTCGCGACGCCCTTGTGCAGGCCGAGGCTGGCGACGGAGCCGACGTAGGCGTGCTTGTACGGCTTTCGCGGTCTGCCGCGCAGGTCGGCCGCGATGTTGTCGCCGAGCCGTTTGGCCTGGCGGACGGCGTGCTGGGCGTTGGGCGCGGTGAACTCGCCTTTGCCGCTGAGGTCGGGGACGGCGGCGTTGTCGCCGGCGGCGTAGACGTCCTGGAGCCCTTCGATGGTCAGTTCGGCGGTCGCCTTGAGGCGTCCCTTGTCGTCTACGGGCAGGTCGCTGTCCTTGACGAGGGGATGGGGTTTCACGCCGGCGGTCCAGACGAGGGTGCCGGCGTCGAACTCCTCGCCGTCGCTGAGCACGATGTGCCGTTTCACCGCGGATTTCAGCAGCGTGTTCATCTTGACTTCGATGCCGCGGCGGCGCAGCGCGTCGGCGGTCCAGCGGCCCATCTCGGGTCCCACTTCGGGCAGGATCCGGTCGGTGGCCTCGACCATCATCCAGCGCATTTCGCTCTCGTCGATGGTGGGGTACCACTTGCACGCGTCGCGCGCCATGTCCTCCAGTTCGGCCATGGCCTCGACGCCCGCGAACCCGGCGCCGACGAACACGAACGTCAGCGCCCGTTTCCTGACCTGCTCGTCGTCGGGGTTGGCGGCGGCGATGTCGAGCTGGTGCAGGACGTGGTTGCGGAGGAATATCGCCTCTTCAATGGTCTTGAAGCCGATTCCGCATTCGGCGAGCCCCGGGATCGGCAGCGTCCGGGAGATGGAGCCGACCGCGACGACGAGGATGTCGTATTCGATGTCGCGCGGCGCGACCTGGTCGGTTCTGGTCCCGGCGGGGCATATGGTGACGCGTTTGGCCGCGTGGTCGATCCGCGTCACGAAACCGTTCACGATCTGGCAGCGGTTCAGGACCGTGCGCAGCGGCGCGACCACGTGCCGCGGCTCGAGGTTTCCCGCGGCCGCCTCGGGAAGGAACGGCTGGTAGGTCATGTAGGACTGGGGATCGATGACGGTGACGGCGACCTCGCCGCTGCGCAGCTCACGGCGGAGTCTGCGCTGGAGGCGCAGGGCCGTGTACATGCCGACGTATCCCCCGCCGACGATCAGGATCCGCTTCGCCGGTCCCCCGCCGCGTCCCGAAGCGACCGGAGGGTCGCCGGTCCGAACTGATGTAGATCGCATGTCTGAGCCGATACCCGCATGCCGGGGCCGCGAACTTCATGGCCCCATCCGGCATCTCACCGGATGTACCACCAGAAAACGGATGGCGGGGTCAGGGCCGGACGGGGGCGCCAAGCGGCCGCGGGCGGCGGACCGGGACAGGGGCCGGTCTCCACGCTCCGGCCGCTTGGCCAAGGCCCTGCCCCGCCATCGCCGTTCACCGGGGGAGGCACCATGCCGCGACTGATCTGGGGGACGCTCACCGCCGCCGCCATCACCGCAGCGCTCGCCGGCTGCTCATCCAGCTCCCACGCCGGCACATCGTCCAACGCGAACACGGCACCGCCGGCGCCGGGCGCGTCCGCCGCGTCACCGGCCCCGAGCCGCGGATCCGGTTCGCCGGGCGGCGGGACGGGCGGCGGCACCTCGGGCAACGCCGGCTCCGGCGGCACCGGCCATGCGGCGCCGCAACGCCCGCACTGCACCAGCGGGATGCTCACCGCGCGGCTCACCGACCTCGGCGCCGCGGCGGGGAACCGCTACGCGACGCTCGTGCTCACGAACAAGTCGGGGAAGCACTGCACGACCGGCGGCTGGTCGGGGCTCCAGCTGGCCGACGCGGAGGGGGCCGTCCCGACGAAGGTGATCCGCGAGGGCACCGCGCACACGATCACGGTCTACAACGGCGGCCACGCCTACGAGCGGCTGCACTGGGCGGTCGTCCCCGCCGGAGACGAGACGGACGGCGCCGACTGCGAGCCCGAGCCGACCGTGCTGAAGGTGATCCCGCCCAACGACACGGAGCAGATCGCCGCCACCTGGACGTTCGGCGCGGTCTGCCAGCACGGCCAGATCCGCCTCACGCCCGTCACCACGAACCCGGTGCCCCGCTAGCGGTGGTCGCGGGCGCGGGCGAGGACCGTGTCCAGCATCTCTTCGGTGACCCGGCCGGTGAAGGTGTTCTGCTGGCTCGGGTGGTAGCAGCCCAGCAGCAGGACCGGCTCGGGCCGGGCCGCCGCGGGCGGCGGCGTCAGCCACGCCTCGGCGCCGTGGCCGAACTTCGGCCGCGGCCGCGGCACCCCGTATCCGGCCTGCTTCAGCGCCGGCCACACGCCCTGCCAGGCGAACCCGCCGAGGCACACGATGCAGCGGACGCTCGGCGCGACCAGCTCGATCTCGCGGGCCAGCCACGGCAGGCAGGTCGTCCGCTCCAGCGGCGTCGGCTTGTTGTCGGGCGGCGCGCAGCGGACCGTCGCCGCCATCCGCGCGCCGATGAGCCGCTGCCCGTCGCCCGCGCGGACGCTGGTCGGCTTCGCCGCGAGCCCCACCCGGTGCAGGGACGCGAACAGCCAGTCGCCCGACCGGTCGCCGGTGAAGATGCGGCCGGTGCGGTTGCCGCCGTGGGCGGCCGGGGCCAGCCCGACGATCAGGACGCGCGGCTCCGGGTCGCCCCAGCCGGCGACGGGCCGGCCCCAGTACTCCTCGTCCGCGAACGCGCGGCGCCGCTGCACGGCGACCTTCTCGCGCCACGCCACGAGCCGGTCGCACGCGCGGCACACCGACTGGCGGGCGCACAGCTCGGCGAGGTCGGGCGCCTTCGCGGCCAGCTCGACGACCTCGCCGGTGCCGTGCGCGACGGGCGTGTCCGGCGCCGCGGGGTCCTCCGGCCATCCGGAACCGGGAGGGACGAACGGGGCGTTGGCGGTCGGCATACCATCGATCGTCCCACGCCGCGCCAGCCGGCAGGGCAGTGGCCGGGTTCCGCCCATGGCGGGTGCGGAGCGTGCCCGGTCGGTACGATGCGTTCGCCGGTCGGGGAGGCGGGTGTCCGGCACTGCCATTGGGCGAAGCGGGAGGCAGGAGTGTCGCAACCGGGCTGGTACCCCGATCCGTACGGCACCGGGAGCCTGCGCTGGTGGGACGGTCGGAACTGGACCGAGCGCCTCAACCCCGAGCCGGACCGTCCGCCGCGGCTGCAGCCGCCGCAGCGGCTCCGGGAGCCCGCCCGCGAGGAGGCGGGGGCCACGTACGCGGCCCCCGTGCAGCGGCCGACATGGGACCGCACCCCGTCCGTCCCGGCGCTGGAGGCGAACGTGCGGCGCCTCCCCCTGTACGCCGACGACCAGCTCGTCGCCTACGGCAGCGCCTCGCTCACCTGGCCGCGGGTGGAGTGGGTCGCGTACTGGGCGGCGGAACGCCCGGCCGGTTCCGGCCACCGCCCCGGCACGCAGTGGATCTTCCAGGCGGGACGGTTCCCGTTCCGCGGCGGCCCGCGCGTCGAGGTGGTGATCGAGCCGGACGCGGTGCCCGCGCGGGACGGGGAGCCCGAGCACATCTGGGGGCGGCTGATCCAGCTCTGCCAGGAGCACGCCGAGCAGCGGCTGGTCGCGGAGCTGGCGCGGCGCGTCCGGGCCGGCGAGTCGGTCGACGTGGCGCAGGGCCTCACCGTCCATCCGGGCGGCGTGCGCGGCAACCGGGTGTCGCTGAGCTGGTCGTCGATCTCCGGCGCGACCGTCGACCGGGGCCGGGTCTGGATCCAGCAGGCCAGCAGCAGCTCGCCGATCCTCTACGTCCCGCAGCAGAACCCGAACGCGGTGCTGATCCCCGCCCTGCTCGCGCAGCTCAAGAAGTGACCTGCCCCGCCGGGCCGCTCAGAGCAGCGACCAGGCGATGCCGTCCAGGATGTCGTGCTCGCTGACGACGACGGCGCCGAACCCGTACTCCCGCATGATCCGGTCCAGGATCAGCGCGCCCGCGCCGATCACGTCGACGCGCCCCGGGTGCATGACGCCGATCCCGGCGCGCTCGGCGCGGGTCGCGTGCAGCAGCCGCCGCGTCACGTCGTGCACCTGGGTGGCGGTGATCCGGGACAGGTGGATGCGGGACGGGTCGTACTCCGGCAGGTCGAGCGCGATCCCGGCGACGGTGGTGACCGAGCCCGCGAGGCCGACGAGGGTGCGCGCCTCGTCCACCGGGACCCGCTCCCGGACGGCGGCGAGCGCCGCGTCGATGTCGGCGGCGGCATTGGAGATCTGCTGCGGCGACGGCGGGTCGTCCTTCAGGTGCCGCTCGGTCATCCGCACGCAGCCGATGTCGATGGACCGGGACGCGTCGGCCGACGAGCTGCCGAGCACGAACTCGGTGGAGCCGCCGCCGATGTCGACCACCAGGTAGGGGCGGGCGGGGCGCAGTTCGGCCAGCTCGCGGGTGGCGCCCGTGAACGACAGCTCCGCCTCCTCGTCCCCGCTGATCACCTCGGGGACGACGCCGAAGATGTCGACGACGCCGCGGACGAAGTCGTTGCGGTTCGCGGCGTCGCGGGTGGCGCTGGTCGCCACCACCCGGGTCTTGATCGGGCCGTGCCCGGCGCCGCTGCCGTGCCGCTCGATCAGCTCGGCGTAGCCGCGCATCGCGGTGAAGGTGCGCTCCAGCGCGGCGGGCGCCAGCCGCCCGGTCTCGTCGACGCCCTCGCCCAGCCGGACGATCTCCATCCGGCGCTCGACGTCGGTGAGCCGGCCGCCGCCGGCGCCGGGCTCGATGTCGGCGATCAGCAGGCGGACCGAGTTCGTTCCGCAGTCGATGGCGGCGACCCGTGTCACTCGTCCTCCCCTGGTTCGAGATCGGCGCCCCGCGCCCCGGCGTCCCGCCCCTGGACGTCCCGCGCCTGGACGTCCCGCACCTGGACGTCCCGCACCTCGACGCACGGGCCGGACCGCCACCATTCCGGCAGCGCCTCCAGCGCCTCGCGGCCGAACGGGTTCACGCCGGGCACCGCCAGCTCGTGCGCGACGAGGGCGTGCAGGCACTTGACGCGCTCGGGCATGCCGCCGGCGCTCTGCATGCCGGCGGGCAGCGGCTCGACGCCCTCGTCGCGGGCGGCCTCGTCCCGGCGGCGCAGGTAGTCCTCGTGGGCGGCGGTGTACTCCTCCTTGAGGGACGGGTCGGCGGCGAGCCTGGCCTGCATGTCGCGCATGGCGCCGCTGCCCTCCAGCGTGCCGATGGCGGAGGCGGCCTTCGGGCACGTCAGGTAGAACAGCGTGGGGAACGGCGTCCCGTCCGGCAGCCGCGGCGCGGTCTCGATCACCGCGGGCAGCCCGCACGGGCAGCGGCTCGCCACCGCGCGGACGCCGCGCGGCTCCCGCCCGAGCTGGGCCGCGACGGCGGCCGTGTCACCTGCTTCGATCATCTGTCCCCACCCGCGATTCAGCGCGGCCGGTCGGCGGCCTCCACCGATCGCCACAGCGTCTCGTACCAGGGCGGCCTGCTGGGCGGCCCGCCCCGCTGCGCCTGCCGGCCCTCTCCCCCACTGCCGTCGAGCACGATGTAGCACTTTACGTCAGGACGACAATAATGAAGCCTGCGTGTGGCCTCCCGCTCAATGTACGACTTGTCACCAAGTTGCTGCTTGCGCTGGAGGAGTTCGTCGACCTGCCGGCGGGCCACCGCCTCCTTGTGGCGCAGGTCGGCGATCTCCTTGCGCTGGGCGATGTACTCGCGGACGGGGTAGGCGAGGCTCAGCGCGATCGCGCACACCACGACCGCGAGGATGGCGGCCCGGCTGGTCAGCGCCGGGTTGCCGCGGCGGGCCCCGTGGCCGCCGGTCCCGTGCTCGCCGGCGCGGTCGTCGGCGGCGTGGTCGTCGTCCTGCGGCATCGTGCCCCCTGCCTCCGGCTCGGCCGCCCGGACCCGGCGGCGGGACGCGGCCCCGCCCGCCGGGTCGCGGGCCCTGCTCAGCCCCGCGCGTCGAAGCGCGGGAACGCGGCGGCGCCGGCGTAGCGCGCGGCGTCGTCCAGCAGCTCCTCGATGCGCAGCAGCTGGTTGTACTTGGCGACGCGGTCGCTGCGGGCCGGCGCGCCGGTCTTGATCTGGCCGCAGTTGGTGGCGACGGCCAGGTCGGCGATCGTGGTGTCCTCGGTCTCGCCGGACCGGTGGCTCATCATGCACCTGTAGCCGCTGGTCTGCGCGAGCGAGACGGCGTCGAGGGTCTCGCTGAGCGTGCCGATCTGGTTGACCTTGACCAGCAGCGCGTTCGCGGCGCCGGCCTTGATGCCGCGGGCGAGCCGCTCGGGGTTGGTGACGAACAGGTCGTCGCCGACGAGCTGGACGCGGTCGCCGACGGCGGCGGTGAGGCCCTCCCAGCCGGCCCAGTCCTCCTCGTCGAGCGGGTCCTCGATGGAGACGAGCGGGTAGCTGCCGAGCAGCTCGCCGTAGTAGGCGGCCATGTCGTCGGCGGACCGCTTGGTGCCCTCGAACGCGTACTGCCCGTCGGCGTGGAACTCGGTGGCGGCGACGTCCAGGGCGAGCGCGATGTCGCGGCCGGGGGTGAAGCCGGCCTTGCGGATCGCCTCCATGATCAGGTCGAGCGCGTCCCGGTTGCTCGGCAGGTCGGGCGCGAAGCCGCCCTCGTCGCCGAGGCCGGTGTTCAGGCCGCGCGACTTCAGCACCGACTTCAGCGCGTGGTAGGTCTCGGCGCCCCAGCGCAGCGCCTCGGCGAAGGTGGCCGCGCCGATCGGCGCGATCATGAACTCCTGGACGTCGACGTTGGTGTCGGCGTGCGCGCCGCCGTTCAGGATGTTCATCATCGGGACGGGCAGCAGGTGCGCGTTCGGGCCGCCCACGTACCGGAACAGCGGGAGCCCGGCGGAGTCGGCGGCGGCCTTGGCGACGGCGAGGCTGACGCCGAGGATCGCGTTGGCGCCGAGCGCGGACTTGGCCGGGGTGCCGTCCAGGTCGACCAGGAGCTGGTCGATCAGCCGCTGGTCGGACGCCGGGTAGCCGACGAGCTTCTCGTCGATCGTCTCGTTGACGGCCTTGACCGCGTTGCGGACGCCCTTGCCGCCGTAGCGCTCCCCGCCGTCGCGCAGTTCGACGGCCTCGAACTGGCCGGTGGACGCGCCGCTCGGCACGGCGGCGTGCGCCTCGGTCCCATCGGCGAGCAGGACCTCGACCTCGACGGTCGGATTGCCGCGGGAGTCAAGGATCTCCCGGGCGAGTACGGCCTCGATCGACGACACGGGGAACCCCCTGAGGATGCTGATGGTCTGGTGCGATCACCGAGCCTATCCGCGCGCCCCCCGCGCGGACCAACGGGCTCGCCGTTCTCATATCGGACCGGCCACGACGAAGTCCCCCCGGCATGACCGGGTTTTACCCGTCCGCCACGGTGGCGTTTGCCCCGTTCAGGCAAGGAATCACGGGTACTGGCAGATACATACCCGGGAGGTCGCCATACGTGTCCGGCTCCACCGGCCGTCCAGAGGGCCGAGCCATTGGATCTGGCGGGCCGTCCTGCGTCACCCGCGAATCAGGACCCGGGTCACGCTGGCGTCGGTCCTGCTGGCCCTGCTGCTGTCGACCGGGCTGTGGGCTGCCCTGCTCGTGCTGATCAGGCAGGACGAGGTCGACACGACCGAGGAGACGCTGGGCCGCCAGGCGAACCGGATCGTGTTCGTCATCCAGACCGGCCGGCTGAGGAACCCCCTGCCGGCGGCCCCGGAAGATCTGATCCAGGTCATCGACCGCCGGAGGCGCGTGATCGCGGCCACCCCGGCGCTGCAGGGGCGCCCCGCCGCGGACTTCCCCCCGCCGCCCAAGAACGAGACCCGCCGCAGCGGCACCGCCTGCGGCGTCGGTCCGTCGAAGGACGGCTGCTTCATGGCGGTCGAGTACCAGGTGGGCTTCGGCTCGAACGCGCTCTTCATCATCGCGCTGGCCCCGGAGCCGGGGCCGGTGCCGCGCCCGACGACTGCGGCGCTGCTCGCGCTGACCATCCCGTTCATCACCGGCCTGGTCGGCTACGGGACGTGGCTTTCGGCGAACCGGACGATGCGGCCGGTCGACGAGATCCGCCGGGAGCTGGACGAGATCACCGCCACCGACCTGGAGCGCCGGGTGCCGGTGCCGTCCCGCCGCGACGAGGTGGGGCTGCTCGCCGAGAGCGTGAACGCGACCCTCGACCGGCTGGAGGAGGCGGTCGCGCGGCAGCGCGCGTTCGTCACCGACGTGGGGCACGAGCTGCGCAGCCCGCTCACCGCGCTGCGGATGGAGGTGGAGCTGGCGCTGGCGGCGCCCGAGGACGCCGACGTGGCGGAGACGCTGCGGGCCGTCATGGAGAACACCGAGCGCCTGGCGGCGGTGGTGGACGACCTGCTGGCGCTGGCGCGGCTGGAGGCCGACCGCAACTTCGAGCGCGAGGCGGTGGACCTGACCGAGCTGGCGGACGCGGAGGTGCTGCGCCGCCCGCGGCGCACCCAGGTGACGGTCCTGTCGGAGGGGTCGGTGACGGTGCCGGGGAGCCGCAGCGAGCTGGCCCGGCTGCTCACCAACCTGCTCGACAACGCCGACCGGCACGCGTCCGCCGAGGTCACCATGATCCTGCGCACGGAGGCGCCCGCGACCGCCGTCGTCGAGGTGATCGACGACGGACCGGGCATCGCGCCGGAGGACCGCGAGCGGGTGTTCGAGCGGTTCACCCGGCTGGCCGAGGGCCGGCACCGCGACGCGGGCGGCACCGGCCTCGGTCTCGCGATCTCCCGGGACATCGCCATCGCGCACGGCGGCTCGCTGGTCCTCACCGACCGCGCCGACGGCCGCCCCGGCGCCCGCTTCGTCCTCCGCCTCCCCCGCTCTTGACCCGTGCACGGCGCGGGTGACCGGCGTCAGTGCAGGTCGGCGGCGGTGACGGAGACCTCGGCGCCGGGCGCGGGCTCGACGCCCATCGCGCGGGCGAGCTTGCGGAACGCGCCCGCCTCGTCCGCCCGGCCCCGGCGCTCCAGGGTGCGGGCCAGGGCCTCGTGCGCCCAGCCGTTGCAGGGGTCCAGGTCGACGAGGCGGCGGAAGGCCGCCTCGGCGCGGCCCAGCTGGGCGCTGTGGAAGTAGGCGCGGGCCAGCAGCTCCGCGGCGGCGCGGTTGCCCGGGTCGGCCTCGGCGATCGGGGCCAGCAGGCGGGCCGCGCCCGCGTAGTCCTTGGCGTCGAAGAACAGCGTCGCGCGCTCGAACTCCTCGTAGGTGGTCATCCCCGCCTCCCCTCGGTCCCATGGCGATGACACACCCGCAACCGGGGAGCGGCGGGGTTTGTTCCCCCGGGTCAGGTGAGGCCGAGGGACTCGCGGAGGCGTTCGCGCTCGGCCTCCAGCAGCTCGATCTGGCCCGCCAGCTCCTCCCGCTGGGCCAGGTACTGCCCGGAGTCGACCATGTCGCCGGCATCGGAGGGCGGGTCGGGAAGGTCGGCGCGGAGCCGTTCGAGGGACTCGTCGATCTCGCGGAGCCTGGCGCGCCGCTCCTCTTCGGGCTGGTTCATCTCGTCCTCCCCGTCGGGTACGGCTTCTGCATGCCCACGGTGGGCGCGTCCTCACGTCCCCGCGGTCAGATGCGGATCACGGTCTTGCCGCGGGCGCCGCCCGCGCGGTTGGCGGCGAGGGCGTCGGCGGCCTCGGCGAGCGGCACCTCGCGTTCGAGGTGGACGCGGAGCGCGCCCGCGTCGATGAGGTCCGACAGCCGCTCCAGCAGGGCCGCGGTGGGCTCGCCCTCGTAGTTGACGCCGCGCAGCTCCCTGGCCTCCATCGCGTCGGGGTTCACCGAATGCACGGTGCTGATGTAGGTCCCGCCGGGACGCAGCAGTTGCGCGATGTGCTCGGCCGCGGTGGCGTCGCTGACCATGTCGAGGACGGCGTCGATCCCCTCGGAGTGGACGGCGAGCACCTGCCCGTTCAGGTCGCCCCTGGAGTGGTCGACGGTCTCGTCCGCGCCGAGGAGCCGCATGGTGCCGGCCATGTCGTCGCGGGCCGTCGCGATGACCTTGGCGCCGGCGCGGGACGCGAGCTGCACCGCGCTCTGCCCGACGCCGCCGGTCGCGCCCACGACGAGGACGGTCTGCCCGGTGTCGACGCGGGCCTCGTCCACCAGGGCGAGCGCGGTCGCGCTCGCGGTCGGCACGGCCGCCGCCTGCGTGTAGATCATGCCGTCGGGCATCTTCGCGACCGGCCCGTCGTCGCGGGCGATCGCGTACTCGGCGTAGCTGCCGAGGCCGCGCTCGGGGTGCGAGAAGACCCCGTAGACCTGCTCGCCGTGCCGCAGCCGGGTCACGCCCTCGCCGACCTCGTCGACGACGCCGGCGCCGTCCCGGCCCAGGATCAGCGGGAACGGGACGTCGACGGAGTCCTTGAGCATGCCGTCGGCGATCTTCCAGTCGAGCGGGTTGAGGCCCGCCGCGACCATTCTCACCAGGATCTCCCCGGGCCCGGGCTCCGGGCGCGGCAGGTTCGTCAGCGCCGGTGTGGCGCCGTACTCGGACACGGCGATGGCTCGCATGAAGGACCGTCCCCCCGATCGGATCGCATGCGGGGGTGACCTACCCGGTCGCGGCGCGATCACACGGACCCGCAGGCCGGACGGGTCATCTCGCCCGCCGCCCTCAGGCGGGCGCCTCCTGGCCGGGGCCGCCGGGCGGCGGGATCGTCGCCGGCGGCGGTGTCCGCGGCCCGCCCGGCCCCGGGCGGCCGCCGCCGTCGCGCTTCTTCGGGCCCTTGCTGACCCGCAGCGTGATGGTCGAGCCGGGCTCGGCCGAGCCCGGCCCGGGGGACATCTCGGCGACCGTGCCCTTCCGGTACCGGTCGGACGCGACCTGCGCGCCGACGTTGGTCGTGAAGCCCGCGTCGCGCAGCTTGTCGACGGCGTCGCCGAGCTTCATGCCCCGCACGTCGGGCACCTTCGCCCGGTCCTCGCCGGACCCCTTGCTGAAGTAGAACGACGGCGGCCGGTGGAACGACGACGCCCGCGTGCCGCGCAGCGCCCCGCTCATGCTCTGCTGCCAGATCGGCGCGGGGATCGTCGCGCCGAACACGGCCCCGTAGCAGGTGCCGTCCATGCAGAGGTTGCGCATCGGGTGCCGGTAGCCGCCGCGCGGGTCGCCGACCCAGACGGCCGCCGCCAGGTCCGGGGTGTACCCGGCGAACCAGGCGGCGGAGAAGTTGTCGACGGTGCCGGTCTTGCCGGCGGCGGGGCGGCCGATGCCCATGCCGCGCGCCGTGCCCTTGGTGAGGACGCCCCGCAGCACGTAGTTGACGGCGTCCGCGACGCCCTCGTCGATCGCCTGCTCGCAGTCGCGCCCCGGCACCTTCAGCCGGTGCCCGGACGCGTCCTTGATCGAGGTGATCGCGATCGGCTTGCAGTACTCGCCGCGGGCGCCGAACGCGGCGTAGGCGGCGGCGAGCCGGAGCGGGGACACCGGGTTGAAGCCGAGCGTGAAGGACGGGTACTCCTCCAGCGGCTTGCCGCTGGCCTGCTTCATTCCGAGCCGCTCGGCCATCCTGACGGTGTCGCAGAGGCCGACCTCCTTCTCCAGCGCGAGGAAGAAGGTGTTGACCGAGTGGTGCGTGCCGGTGACGAGGCTGAACTCCTTGCCGCCCTCGCCGTCGGCGGCGTTGCGCAGGGACGCGGTGGGGTCCCCGACCTTGTCGCCGTCGCAGTTGCGGAAGCCGACGGGGGTGAACTCCCGCGGCGCCATCAGCCGGGTGCCGAACGGCATGCCCTCGTCGAGCGCGGCGGCCAGCGTGAACGCCTTGAACGTCGACCCGGCCTGCATGCCGATGCTCGACCCGTGGCTGGCGTCCGCGGCGAAGTTGATCCAGGTCTTGCCGCGCTCCTTGTCGGGGCCGAGCTCGCGGTCCACGACCATCGCCTTGATCTCGCCGGTGCCGGGCTCGACCATCGCCTCGGCGGCGGCCTTGTGCGCGGAGTTCTTCGGCGGGACGTGCCGGTTCACGGCCTTCTGCGCGGCCTTCTGCGCGCGCGGGTCCATGGTGGTGCGGATCGTGAGGCCGCCGCGCTTGAGCAGCTTCTCGCGGTCCTTCGCCGTCTTGCCGAACACCGGGTTGGTGAGGATCTCGCGCTGCACGTAGTCGCAGAAGAACGGCGCCTTGCTGGACACGCACCCGCTGCGGATGTTGTCGATCTTCAGGTCGATGGGCTTGCGCTTGGCCTCCGCCGCCTCGGCCGGGTCGACCCAGCCGAGCTCGGCCATCCGGTCGAGGACGGTGTCGCGGCGCTTGCGCGCCTCGCCGGGATGCCGCGTCGGATCGTAGGCGTAGGGGTAGCGGATGACGCCGGCGAGCAGCGCCGCCTCGGGGAGGGTCAGCTCGGACGCGTGCTTGGAGAAGTAGTGCCGGGACGCGGCCTCGATGCCGTAGGCGCCGTCGCCGTAGTAGGCGATGTTGAGGTAGCGGCGCAGGATCTCGTCCTTGCTGTACTTCTCCTCGACCGCGACCGCGTACCGCAGCTCGCGCACCTTCCGGGCGGTGGTGACCGCGGTGGCCGCCTGCCGCTCCTCGTCGCTGTCGGCCTGGGTGAGCAGCAGGTTCTTCACGTACTGCTGGGTGATGCCCGAGCCGCCCTGGGTGACCTCGCCGCTGCTGAGGTTGCTGGCGAGGGCGCGCAGCGTGCCCTGCAGGTCGATGGCGCCGTGCTCGTAGAACCGGCTGTCCTCGATCGCGAGCACCGCCTGCCGCGCGACCGGCGCGATCTTGTCGAGCGGGACGTCCACCCGGTTCTGGTAGAAGAACGTCGCGATCTTCGACCCGTCCGCGGCGAGGATCGTGGAGCGCTGCGGGACGCCGGAGGTCGTCAGGTTCACCGGCTCGCTGTCGAACCAGCGGGCCGTGTCGCGGGCGCCGACGCCGGCCGTGCAGGCGACCGGCAGCAGCATCAGCGCGACGAGGACGCCGGCGAGGCCGCCGAGCGCGCCCAGCCCGCGCAGCGCGCGGGCCTTCTCGCCGCGGGTCGTGGCGGTGGTGAAGATCCGGCGGGGACGACGCGGCGGGCCGGAGGCACCGCCCCGTACGTCGCGGTTCACTGGGTCACCATCAGCCCCGGCTGGCACGCGCTTAGAGTAAACGCGCCTTCGCGGCCGGACCACCCTATCGATGATGTTCCGGTAGATTCCCCGCGATTCAGGCGTGCTGCCGCCGCCGTTCCCACGCTCGGACACGATCGCGGAATACCCGGGAAACGGCGCGCAACTCGGCCTCCGGGTCGACTCCCCGCTCCACGGCCTCCCGGACGAGCGCGAACAGCCGCTCCCCGAGGTCGTCCCCGCCGCCCGCGAGACCGTCCGCCAGGCCGGCCGGGGCCTCCATCCGCCGGGCGCGGCGCTGGAGCTGCGCGGCCAGCGACAGCGCCGGCTGCCCCATCGGGACGCCGTCGAGCGCGGACGCCTCGGCGCCGCTCTTCGCCGCCCGCTCCGCCGCCTTGATCTGCTCCCAGTTCGCGTTGACCTCGTCGGCGCCGGAGACGGTCACGTCGCCGAACACGTGCGGGTGGCGGCGGACGAGCTTCTCCACGATCGCGCCCGCCACGTCGTCGATGGTGAACGCCGTCTCGTCGTCGCGCTCGGCGGCCACCGCCGAGTGGAACGCCACCTGCATCAGCACGTCGCCGAGCTCCTCGCGGAGCGCGCCGTAGTCGCCCGACTCGATCGTGTCGAGGACCTCGTACGCCTCCTCCAGCAGGTACGGGACGAGCGTGACGTGCGTCTGCTTGCGGTCCCAGGGGCATTCGCGCCGCAGCGTGTCCATGACCGACACGAGGTCGAGCAGCCGCGCGCCCGGCAGGTCATAGGAGCCGTGCAGCACCTCGACGTCCAGCGGGTCGTCGACGACCAGCGCGCCGATCTCGCGCATCAGCTCCTCGTCGCCCTCGGGCGCGGCCACCCACACGACGGCGGCGTCCGGGGCCGCGGCCCGGGCGTCGGCCACCAGCCGGGCGGCGTCGGGCTCCCCGACCGTCTCCGCGGCGATCCCGGCGTCGCGGAGCGAGGGCAGCAGCGGGTGGCCGTCGCGGAGCCGGACGGAGGCGGCCGACCGGAGCGCGTCCCACGCCCGCCACGTCAGCAGCCCCGGCGCGACCCGGTGCGTGGTCGCGAGCAGTGTCAGGGCCATGCGCCTCAGATACCCGAGTCGGGGCTGGACAGCCGGTAGGTGATCGGGCCGACCTCGACCTTGCCCGGGTCGTAGGTCCCGTAGCGCGGGTTGACCTCGATGTCCATGTCCTCGGCGGTGTGCCTGAGCAGCTCGGTCCACCTCTGGCCGGCCTGCTGCGTCGCCGGGCTCAGCGGGTTCTCCAGATCCGCGCCGAGCCGCTGCATGACGGCGGGCTGGGTGATGAGGAAGCGCGCGAAGTCGCGGGTGCGCTCGCGGGGCAGCGCGTTCAGCAGCGTGATCGACCCGGCGCCGCCGCCGCGGTTCAGCGCCTCCACCATCGAGTCCACCTGCCCGCCGGTGACGTCGACGCCGGCCTGCTTCGCCGCTTCGTCGACGACACGCAGGTTGATCAGCATCATCAGGGAGCCCCGCACGCCGTACTCGTCGTCGGGCACGAAGCGCGGCACCCGGATCTGCTGGTTGCCGAGCAGGTTCTTGGCCACCGGGTCCGCCTTGAACTGGGCCTCCTGGTCGCGGACGGTCCGGGTGAGCTCGTTGGTGGTGATGCGGTCGTCGCCGACGAGGGCGGCGGTGCCGACCTTCGGGGAGCCGCCGCAGCCGGCCAGCGCGCCGGCCGCCAGCACGACCGCCACCGCCGCCTTCACGGACTTACCAGGCACGGAATCCTCGTCTCGTCATGGATCTCTGGGGTCGGCTCAGGCTACCGCCTGCCGGACGCGGTCGCCGTTTCCAGGAACAGCGCCTCGACCAGCCCGGTCGCCCACTTCAGCAGCTCCTGGTCGCGCAGCGGCCGGCCGCCGATCGGCGCGGTCTTCGGCGTGGGGACGAGCAGGGTGTCGGTGGCCGGCTTCAGGATGCTCTTCGGGTACAGCCGCTGCAGCCTCACCTGCTTGGAGTCCGGCAGCCGCACGGGCGTGAACTTGACGAAGTTGCCCTGGAGGGTGACGTCGGTGAGCCCGGCCATGCGCGCCTTCGCCCGGAACCGGGCCACTTCGAGGAGGTTCAGCACCGGGACGGGCAGCGGGCCGAACCGGTCCTTCAGCTCGTCGTGCACGGCGGCGATCTCGTCGTCGGACGTGATCGCGGCGATGCGGCGGTAGGCGTCCAGCCGGAGCCGCTCGCCCGGCACGTACTCGTGCGGCAGGTGCGCGTCGACGGGCAGCTCGACCTTCGTCTCCACGGCCTCGGCCTCGGCGGCGCCGCCGTCCTTCAGCTCCCGGACCGCCTCGCCGACCATCCGCACGTACAGGTCGAACCCGACGCCCGCGACGTGCCCGGACTGCTCCGCGCCGAGGATGTTGCCCGCGCCGCGGATCTCCAGGTCCTTCATCGCCACGTACATGCCGGCGCCGACCTCGGTGTGCTGGGCGAGGGTCGCGAGCCGCTCGTGCGCGGTCTCGGTCAGCGGCTGCTCCGGCTGGTACAGGAAGTAGGCGTAGGCGCGCTCCCGGCCGCGCCCGACGCGCCCGCGCAGCTGGTGGAGCTGCGACAGCCCGTACATGTCGGCCCGGTCGACGATCAGGGTGTTGGCGTTCGGGACGTCCAGGCCGGACTCGACGATCGTGGTCGCGACGAGGACGTCGTAGTTCTTCTCCCAGAAGTCGACCATGACCTTTTCGAGCTCGTTCTCGTTCATCTGCCCGTGCGCGACCGCGATCCGCGCCTCCGGGACGAGCCGCGCCAGGTTCGCCGCGACCTTGTTGATCGAGCGGACCCGGTTGTGCACGAAGAACACCTGGCCCTCGCGCAGCAGCTCGCGGCGGATGGCGGCGGCGATCTGCTTCTCCTCGTACGGCCCGACGAACGTCAGGACGGGGTGCCGCTCCTCCGGCGGCGTGAGGATCGTCGACATCTCCCGGATGCCGGTGAGGCCCATCTCCAGCGTGCGCGGGATCGGCGTCGCGGACATGGCGAGCACGTCCACCTGAGTCCGGAGCCGCTTCAGCTCCTCCTTGTGCTCGACGCCGAACCGCTGCTCCTCGTCGATGACGACGAGGCCGAGGTCCTTGAACCGGGTCTGCGCCGACAGGATCCGGTGGGTGCCGACGACGACGTCCACGCTGCCCTCGGACAGGCCGCGCAGCGTCTCCTCGATCTCCCGGTCGGTCTGGAACCGGCTGATCGGCTTCACCACGACGGGGAACGCCGCGAACCGCTCGCTGAACGTCGACATGTGCTGCTGGACGAGCAGCGTCGTCGGCACCAGCACCGCGACCTGCCGCCCGTCCTGGACGGCCTTGAACGCCGCCCGCACCGCGATCTCGGTCTTGCCGTAGCCGACGTCGCCGCAGATCAGCCGGTCCATCGGGACGGGCTTCTCCATGTCGGCCTTGACCTCGTCGATCGCGGCGAGCTGGTCGGGCGTCTCGGTGTAGGGGAACGCGTCCTCCAGCTCCCGCTGCCACGGGGTGTCGGGCGCGAACGCGTGCCCGGGGCTCGCCATCCGCGCCGAGTACAGCCGGATCAGCTCCCCCGCGATCTGCTTGACCGCCTTGCGGGCCCGCGACTTGGCCTTCTGCCAGTCGGCGCCGCCGAGCCGGTGCAGGCTGGGCGCCTCCCCGCCGACGTAGCGGGTCAGCTCCTCCAGCTGGTCGGTCGGGACGAACAGCCGGTCGCCCCTCGCGTACTCCAGGATCAGGTACTCGCGGGTGGCGCCCTGCACCGTCCGGCTGACCATCTCCACGTACCGGCCGACGCCGTGCTGCTCGTGCACCACGTAGTCGCCGGCCCTGAGCTGCAGCGGGTCGATCCCGCCGCGCCGCCGCGACGGCATCCGGCGGGCGTCCCTGGTGGACGACCGCTGCCCGGACAGGTCGGTCTCGGTCAGCACCGCGAGCTTGATCGACTCCCAGGTGAACCCGTTCTCCAGCAGCCCGGTCGCCACCGTCACCACCGACGGGGCGGGCGGCCCGGCGAGGTCGGCGCGCCGCGCGCCGATCCCCTGCTCCCCGACGAGCTGGACGAGCCGCTCGGCGGGGCCGTGCCCGGCGGTGACCATCACGACGCGCCAGCCGCCGTCGATCCAGCCCTTCAGATCGCCGACGACCCGGGACGTGTCGCCCCGGTACGCCTCCGCCGGCGCGGCCCCGAGGTTCAGCGCCTCCACCCCGTCGTCCAGCGCCCCGCCGTCCAGCGGGGACGGCCCCTCCGCGGCCTCCGCGCCCGCCGCCATGGGGGTGAGCGCGGTCACGCTCCAGCGCGGCAGGCCCAGCTCGGTGCTGTGCGCGCGGACCTCCTCCAGCGAGCGGAACGCGGCGGCGCCGAGGTCGATCGGCGCCTCGCCCCCGGCGGCGGCGTTGACCCAGCTCGCCTCCAGGAACTCCTGGCTCGTCCGGACCAGCTCCGCCGACCGGGTGCGGATCCGCTCCGGCTCGCACACGAGCAGCGCCGAACCGTCCGGCAGCAGATCGGTCAGCAGCTCCATCCGGTCGGCGAGGACCGGCGAGAACGCCTCCATGCCCTCGACCGTGTCGCCGTCGGCGATGCGGCCGAGGATCTCCTCCAGCGCCGGGTGCTCCCCGGCGAGCAGCTTCGCGCGCTCGCGCACCTTCTCCGTGAGCGGCAGCTCCCGGCACGGCGGCGCCCACAGCCCGTCCCGGGCCACCTCCAGCGAGCGCTGGTCGGCGGCCTTGAAGTAGCGGATCTCCTCGACGGTGTCGCCCCAGAACTCCACCCGCAGCGGGTGCTCCTCGGTGGGCGGGAACACGTCCAGGATCCCGCCGCGCACCGCGATCTCGCCGCGCTTCTCCACCAGGTCGACGCGGTGGTACCCGGCGTCCACCAGGCTGCGGACGGCGTCGTCCATGTCGGCGTCCTCGCCGGAGACCAGCCGCACCGGCTCCAGGTCGGCGAGCCCGGCGACGATCGGCTGCAGGACGGCCCGGACCGGCGTCACCACGACGTCCAGCTCGCCCCCCTTGCCGTCGCCCTCCGGGCCGGCCGCGTCCGGGTGGACGAGGCGGCGCAGCACCGCGAGCCGCTGCCCGACGGTGTCCGAACGCGGCGACAGCTTCTCGTGCGGCAGCGTCTCCCAGGCCGGGAAGTGCGCGACGCGGGCCGGGTCGAGCAGGCTCGACAGGGCGGCGGTGAGGTCCTCGGCCTCCCGGCCGGTCGCGGTCACCGCGAGCACCGCGCCCCCGCCGTCCGCGCGCAGGCGGCGGCTCAGGGCGGCGGCGAGCACCGGCCACAGCGCGGCCGGCGCGACCACCTCCCGGTCCGCGCGCGCCCGCGAGAGGGCGCGCTCCAGGCCCGGATCGGTGCACGCAAGGTCAACAAGTCCAGAAAGCGTCATATTCGCCCGCACAATCGCCGAATAACCCCGTGGCAGGGCAGCCCGAAAGGCCGGAATCCCCCGCGGGACCCCGGTGCCGCGTACCAGGGTACGCGACACGGCCGCGCCGAGAATGCGCAAATAGCGGACGGAGCGCAGTCGGGCGATTACGCTGCGAGACTGTGACCGATCTGCGTACGCCGCCGGTCAGCGACGGCGATCTCTTCTCAGAACGCGCCCGACAGTACGCCCTAGAGAAGCCCCTGCAGCGGATCCACATCCTGGAGGCGGGCTGCGGCTGGGGCACGGGCCTGGACCTCGGCGACCACGACCGCCACGTCACGGGCGTCGACGCGGAGTCCCCGGAGCTGCGCGCCTACACCTGCGAGCGGCCCGACCTCGACACCTGGCACCTCGGCGACCTGCGGACGGTGCCGCTGCCGCCGCGCGCCTTCGACATCGTGCACGCCTCGTACCTGATCGAGCGGGTGCCGCACGCCGAGCTGGTGCTCGACCGGTTCGTCGCCGCGCTGAAACCCGGCGGGCTGCTGCTGGTGCACCTGCGCGACCGCAACACCGCGTTCGGGTTCCTCGACCGCACGCTGCCCCGGTGGCTGCGGACGTCCGGGCGGCGCCGGCGGCCGCGCCCGGGCCGGGGCGTCCGCGGCGGCCCGCGGGCGGCGCGGGGCGC
>NZ_JBIQHY010000202.1:0-5688 GCF_044508335.1 Actinomadura sp. | reverse complement strand
GGAACTCCTCGACGTCGTAGTAGAACATGTCGACCAGCCCGGCGCGCAGCGGCTTCCAGCGCTCGGACGTCGGCAGCGGCATGCCGCTCATCCCGCGGCCCTCCTCGTGCTCCCCGTGGGGGGACGACCCCCCACGGCTCCCGGCTCACGGACGGTCGGTTCCTCGACGGCATAGCGCGCGATCGCCGGACGCGCCCGGACCAGCCCGCCCGGCAGCACCTCCACCAGCCGCAGCGCCGCCAGCTTCCCGAGCGCGATGTCCAGCAGCTCCTCCTCCGCGCCCGGCTCGGTCACGCCCTTGCGCCAGAACGACTTGTGCCGCCCCGCCGCGTCCCGGACGAACGCCTCCAGCTCGTCCCGCCGGGCCTCCCCGCGTCCCGCCAGGTGCTCGGCGACCAGCAGCGTCACGTGCCCGTCGGTGCGCTGCTCCGGCATCCGCACGTCGGTCAGCTCGTCGTCCGGATCGACCATGGCGATGCCCTCCGCCCGCAGTTCGGGCACGAGACCGGCCGCCTCCTCGATCCGGCGGGTGATCGCGACGCGCTGGGAGACGAGGTAGCCGCGCTCCGCGTCGTCCAGGTCGTCGTAGTACACCACCGGGTCCTCCAGCAGCCGCCGCGTGAGGCGGCGCCGCAGCGCCCGGTTCCGCAGCTCGTCGGTGTCCGGGACGGGCTCGTCGGTCAACTCGGCGAGCCGCTCCTCGAAGTCCTCGGCGGCGACCGTGGACGGCCCCCGCACGCCGGCCGGCAGTGACGCGAGGACGACCCGGCGCACGTCGTACAGGACGTCCCCGGACGCCGACAGGTACGACTCCTCGTCGCCGGAGACCCGGCGCAGCACGCCCCAGCCGAGCAGCAGCCGCACCACCGCGACCAGGTCGGCGCGCTCCGCCCGGCTCTCCAGGGTGAACGGGAACGCCAGGTCGGGCTCGGCGGCGGCGTTCAGCACCTCCTCGGCGAGCCGGCCCAGCGTCGTCTGCGCGTCGGCGCGCTCCAGCACGGCCAGCGCCAGGCACAGCACCACATAGCGGCGCCGGCCGAACGCCTCCCCGGCCCTCCCGCGCGCCGGATGCGTCCCGTCGTCCAGGGTCGGCGCCGTCTTGAACAGGCGGGCGGTCTCGGCGTCCACATGCAGGCGCCAGCCCGTCTCCCGGCTCAGCCAGTCCCGCAGCTCCGCCTGGTACCGGCGGACGAGGACGAGATCCTCCGGATCGGACTCGAGCGTCAGCAGCGGCCGCTTCAGCAGCGCCCGCAGCGCCGACCGCGGCCCCGCGAGGTCGTCGATCACGCCCGGCCCCCGCTCACGTCGGTGATCTCGATGATGTGCTCGGGGCCGGTGAGCACACCGTCCTCGGTGGCGATCCGGACCTCGCCGCCATCGGGAACGAGCGACAGCCGCACCTCCATCGACCCGTCCCCGGTGATCGCCTTCACCTCGTTGTCGCCCGGCGACCGCGCCGCCAGTGCGTCCCCGAGCAGCGCCAGGAACAGCCGGAACGCCCGCGGGTCGAGCACGCCCAGTCCGGACAGCGGCACCGGGCCGGCGGTGCACAGCCGCGCCCGCGCCGCCGCCGTCTCGGCCGCCTCCCGGTCGGCGCGCTCGCGCAGCAGCCGGCGCAGCTCCGACCGGTCCTGAACGCGGTTGGGCTTGCCCCGGCGCTCGTACGAGCCGGTCCGGCGCAACTGCGGCGAGATCCGCACCGGCGGGGCGTCCGACCACGGCAGCCCCTGCGGGGACTCCTCCTCCCACGCCGCCACGGTCGCGGCGGTGACGGTCAGGTGGCGGGCGGACGTCAGCCCGAACGCCGCCCTCCACAGCCGGTGCCGCGCCTCCTCGTCCGGCGCGTCGGCGAACCAGCGGGCCAGCGTCCGGAAATCGGCGGACCGGTCCGACCGGCCCGAGCGGCGCTCGTTCAGCAGCCCCACCGTGTCGATCAGCTGCTTGATCGCCGTCACGGCCGACTGCCGCAGCAGCCGCGCCTGCGACGGGCGGGCCGTCCCGCCGGACACGAACCAGTCGCGCAGGCCCCGCCACCGGTTGCGCCACGACTCCAGCGCCGCGGCCTCCGCGCGGCCGAACGCCTCGGCGGCGTCCGCGCCCTCCGGCACCGCGTCGGACGCCTCCCGCCGCGCCGCCAGCGTCAGCAGCCGCTCATGCCCGCGCGACTCCACATCGTCCAGCAGCGCCGCGATCCGGGCGCCCGAGTTGGCGAGATCGGCGATGAACCGGTTGATGTAGTCGATGAGACGTTCCTTGTAGGCGATGAAGCCGTCGACGTCTCCGTCGGAGAAGTCGATCGCCCGGCGCAGCGACGCCATGAACGCCTGCGCGTTGTCGGCCAGCGAGGAGAACCGCTCGGCCAGCGCCAGCAGCAGCAGGTGGACCTTGGCCGGGTCGGGGTCGGGCTCGTCCGCGAGGGCCGCCAGGCCCGCGAGCCGGTCGGCGATGTCGGTGAGGGCCACGGACTGGAGCACGCCGCGGCGGCCGATCGCGTCCTCGTAGAACGCGATGGCCTGCTCGGCGGCGTGCCCGGCCGCGGTGAGCTGGAACAGGAACCGCTTGCGGTGGAAGTCCTCCACGGTGGTGACGCGGCCGGTGTCGGCGTCGGCCCGCAGGTTGCCCCACTCGACGAGCTTGCCGAGCGCCTGCGCCAGTTGCTCATCGCTTTCGAGGCGCAGCTCGGCCGCCACGTCCTCGGGGCGCAGATGGACGATGAACCGCTCCTTGGCGCGCGCGAACGCCAGCAGCACCTCCCGGTAGAGGGACGCGTTCGGCACGCTCAGATGGGCGAATGGCTGTGGTCCGTCCGGCCCCGAGTCCAGATCAATCACCACCTCATTGTGGGGGCCCCGCGAGGGGAGGCGCGCCGACTTGCGGACGCCCGTCCAGCTCCGGTCGGTCGAAGCCCCTCGGAAGTCAGCTGCACTGAGCCGCCCAAGGCTGCGCTCGCCCTTGCGAGACCCGGGACACCGCGAGTGCGCCGGGATGCGGGCGGCCTCTGGTGTACTAGGTCACGTACTCGGGAGGCGGTTCATGGTCAGCGATAACACCGACAGGCTGGCGGTGCTCATCGACGCCGACAACGCGCAGCCCAGCATCGTCGAAGCGCTGCTGGCGGAGGTCGCGAAGTACGGCACCGCCCACGTCAAGCGCGCCTACGGCGACTGGACCGGCACGAGCCTGCGGGGCTGGAAGGAGCATCTGCTCGACCAGTCGATCCAGCCCATCCAGCAGTTCGCCTACACCACCGGCAAGAACGCCACCGACGCGGCGATGGTCATCGACGCGATGGACCTGCTGTACTCCGACCGCTTCGACGGGTTCTGCATCGTCTCCAGCGACAGCGACTTCACCCGCCTGGCCGCGCGGATCCGCGAGTCCGGCCTGACCGTGTACGGGTTCGGTGAACGCAAGACGCCCAAGCCGTTCGTGGCGGCCTGCGACAAGTTCATCTACATCGAGAACCTCACCTACGACCAGGGCGCGGCCGCACCCGCGGCGACGCTCAAGCCCGCGCCCCCGACGTCGGCCGCGAAGCTCAAGCAGGACGCCGCACTCGTCAACCTCCTCCGCAACGCGGTGGAGGCGGCCTCCGACGAGGACGGCTGGGCTCCGCTGGCGTCCGTCGGCCACATCATCACCAAGCAGCGCCCCGAGTTCGACTCCCGCAACTACGGCTACGCCAAGCTCAGCGACCTGATCGCCGCGACGACGCTGTTCGTCATGGACCGCCGCAGCCCCGGCGACGGAAAGCCCCCGATCATCTACGTCCGCGACAAACGCCACCACGACAAGAAACCGACCGCGTAGCACCCGCTCGAAAGACGCCGATGCCGTTGGCGACGGCGCGCTCTCCGCCGTCCGCCGGGGTGTTGCGGACGGTCACCGATGCGGCGCCGGGGTCTCGGGTGACCAAGGTCGAGGAGCCGCCGCCGTCGAGGTTCACCGCGTCGTCGGCGCCCAGCTCGTCCAGCAGATCCGCCAGCTCGGCGAGGGTCAGGCCGCCGCTCCGCTCCGACCGGCCGTCCACCACGACGAGGAACAGGTGCCGCCCCCCGCGGCTCACCCCGGCCGCGGTGCGCGGTGCCGGTCCCTTGGGGCTCACGTCCAGCGGATCGCCGTCCCGCAGGATCGGGATTCCGCCCACCGCGAACCGGAAGCGGACGGACCCGGCGAAGCGGTAGGAGACCCGCACCCGGTCGCCGGGCCGCAGCCGGCGCAGCGCGTCGGCGCCCTCCTCTCTCCCGACCAGCACGGTCGTGCCCGCCGGGATCGCGCCCGCGCCCACCGCCTCGGACACGCCCGCGACCACGCCCCGCCGGACGGTCACCTCGGCCGTGTTCGTGCTGCACGGTGCGCTGCGCACCTTGTCCGTCCCGCACACCGCGCGCCGCCGCGACACCGCGCCCCACCGCGAATCGAACGCCCCAACGCCGCCGACCCGGATCGCGTACTGGTTGAGCCCGCGCAGCGCGATGGACCTCTTCCCAGACCGGACGACCCCGGCCAGCCGCAACCGCGCCACATGCCCGCGCCGATCGGCCCCTACCCCGATGACGCTCTCACCGGACGCACCGGGCGGCAGCGCGGGCCCGAACCGCTGCCCATCCGGCACCGCCCCCTTGAGCGGACGCCCTCCGACCACCTCCGCACCGGACGACGCCCCCGTCGGCGCAACCCCGTCATGCGTCTCGCTGGCGTTGAAGAAGTCACCGTTCACGCCAGCCACCGCCCCCTGCGCGTCCGCCATCTCCGACACCGTCCGGCGCGCGGCGACCACGGGCGGCCGCAACAGACCCACGAAGACCTTCGGGCTGCGCAGATCGACGTCCACCAGATCACCCGACACCCGCCCACGGCCCCCGAACGTCTCGAACGTCCGAAACCTCACCCCAGGCGCGATCCGCTCAGAGGAGGTGAACCGCACCTCCCCGCCCCCGGCGAAGGACGGCAGCCCCCACCCCCGCACATCCGTCCGCCCCCCGCCCCCGGCCTTGTCCGCCCCAGCCCCGTCCATTCCCGGCGGTGCCGCCGTCGCCGCGACCGCCGGCGCCGCGACCGCCGGCACGTGCCCGGCCAGAACCATCCCCGCAACGACCACCCCGGCCGCGACCCATCGCATCCGACGCCCTCTCAGCGACCCCCGACCCGCTGATCATGACGCGCCTCCACCCCCACACGTTGACTTGCGGCGTGTTGCCCAAAGAGCGCCCCGATAAGGGCAACACGCCGCAAGTCAACGGGAACGGGCTCGTCTTGTGGCAAGCCGCTTGCGTATGAGCCGGGGGAGGAGTCACTCCGTCCCAGCCGGCTCGCGGCTTGCCCGCGCGGTCGCGGGTTCGGCTCTGGCCGTGTCGCCGCCTCGCGCGAATCCCTGCACAACGCGACAGAGGCGCCGCACATGCGACGCCTCTGTACGCGGTAGGCCGGGCGGGGGCGCGACAGAGGCACTGCGCATGCGGCGCCTCTGTGAGCGGCGGGTTGGGTGGGCCTTGCCCCTACCCGGTCTTACGACCTCACCCGGTCATATGAATGAGCTGAATGAGCACCACCATGACGTTAGGCGTCACGGTGAGCACCAGAGCGGCGGTTAGAACCTTGTGCAAGAGACGGGTCACGAAGAATCCCATTCGCTAGCATCCACCAACCCGGTACGTCCGGGTTTCTGGGGAGAGAGCGTACTAAGCC